>DASVGS010000406.1:0-2082 GCA_036379435.1 Ignavibacteriaceae bacterium | reverse complement strand
TTCCACTTGCAAAAGGTGAAAAGCTTGGTGCGTTTGCTTTATCTGAACCTGAAGCAGGCAGCGATGCAACCAAGCAAAAAACTATGGCTGATAAAGAAGGAGATTTTTACAGTATTAATGGAATTAAAAATTGGATAACCAACGGTACTACAGCTGATTACGTTTTGGTTATGGCAACTACAAATAAAGAGATGGCACATAAAGGGATATCTACATTTGTTGTGGAAAAAGGTACTCCAGGTTTTGATCACGGTATAAAAGAGGATAAACTGGGAATTAGAAGCTCCGATACTTGCTCACTTACATTCCAGAACTGTAAGGTTCCTGCAACTAATTTGGTTTGGGAAGAAGGTAAGGGATTTAATTTTGCAATGAACACACTCAATGGCGGTAGAATTGGTATCGCATCGCAGGCAGTTGGAATTGCTGAAGCTTCTTTAGACGCTGCAATAAAATATGCAAAAGAGCGTAAAGCATTCGGACAAACAATATCTAATTTTCAGGCAATACAGTTCATGCTTGCAGATATGTCAGTAAAAGTTGATGCTGCTAAAATGTTAACTTTAAAGGCTGCAGCATTAAAGGATGCAGGTAAACAATATTATAAAGAAGCCGCAATGGCAAAACTTTATGCATCAAAAGTTGCAGTGCAAAATGCACTTGATGCGATTCAGATTCACGGGGGATATGGTTATGTTCGTGAGTATCTGGTAGAAAGATATTTGCGTGATGCTAAAATTACTGAAATTTATGAAGGCACTTCAGAAATTCAAAAAGTTGTAATTGCAAGAGCATTACTTGATGGTAAATAAAAAATATGTAATAACTATTTTTCTAATTTTACAACATACTGTTTTTTCCCAAACAGATTGGGTCAGATGGGAAAAATCTGACCCAACTTACCAATCCAAAAATCCATTCATCGAACGTGAATATGATCTTTCAGTAGAATCAGTTTCAGATATTATTGTTAAACCCATTATTAATGCGTACTGGTTTTTTGTATCTGATGTTGATGGTGCTAATTGTCCTTTTCAACCTTCCTGTTCAAGTTTTTTTGTTGAATCAATTAAAGAAACAAACCCTGTTCAAGGTGCTCTGATGTTTTTTGATAGATTTACCAGGGACACAAATATTTTTGGGAGACAAAATCAATATCCGAAATTTGATTCGAAGCATTATTACGATCCAATATCTTTATATACTCTTGATGAAACGAAAATAAAAATTATTCCGGCTAATTCAATTATCAATGAAAAATGAAAATTAATATTTATGAAATGACACTATCTTTAAAAGCAGTGTTGTTTTATTATTTAAGGATCTTTATTGCGACATTATTTTTTTCTTCATTTTTAATTGGACAACAAATTAATTTTCAATCGCCTGATAACATTAAATCATTTGCAGATTTTCTTTTTAGTGAAAAGGATTATTTGCGAGCTATTTATGAATATGAAAAGTATTTAAACTTTTTTGATGACGATACTATCCAATTTAAAATTGCGATTAGCTATTCATCCATAAATGATCAGGTTAATGCTGTAAAAAAATTCAGTTCAATTAAAGAAAAATCACCCTTCTTTGAAGTAAGCAAAATTGAAATACTTAAATCTTTTTATCTGCAAGACCTTGAACCAACTTTTGTGACTTATGCAGAAGAACTGATAGAATCAAAATTTAAATACTCAATTAATGCTGAAAAATTTAAAAATACATCCTTGTTGCTTTTAAAACATGATCTGCCGGAAAAAAAAATATTTTTGTATCCATTTGAAGAAGATGAAAAAAAAATCCTTTCAAATTTTTATGATCAAAAAAAAGACCCTGATTACAAAAGTGAATTTTTTGCCGGACTGCTCTCTGTAATTATTCCGGGTGCAGGAAAAATCTATACAAAAAATTATGGTGATGGAATTACATCTTTTCTTCTAACCGGTCTGTTTACCTATTTAGCTTACACCAATTTTGAACATAAACATTACACACGTGCGTGGATCTTTACTGCAGTAGGAGCAGGATTTTATACGGGAAATATTTACGGCTCCATTGCCGCAGCACAAATATTTAACGCCAAAATTA
>DASVGS010000405.1:0-3510 GCA_036379435.1 Ignavibacteriaceae bacterium | reverse complement strand
GTTCTAATGATGTAAGTGAGATGTTCCCGGAATTGAATGAAGATAGAAAATTGTTTGAAAGTTTTGAGTTTAAATAAAAATACGATGCAGAAAATATAATTGTTAAAATCGCAACTGTTAATACAAATGTTTTTTTAGTAATCATAACTTTATTTGTTTTTGTTAGTAATTATTTCTCTAAGTGGATCAATGTGTTTTATAAAAATTATCAATAATCCCGCAGAAGTAAAAAGTATTAATTCATTCACTAAAACAGGTTTAGGATAAGCAAAATCAATTGCAAAGTCATAAAAAATTAAAATAAAAATTAAAGAGCCTATTGTTGCAATAATATTTGCAATGTGAATATCTTTTTTAATCAGGTATGTTAAAATGTAAAATAAAATCCACGCTATAAGTAAAACCGGTAATACTATGGAACATCCGCCTGCGGCAGTTGCTAAACCGCGTCCTCCTTTAAATTTTAACCAGTGATTAAAACAATGACTGAATACAGCAAAAAGCACTGCAATAGAAGCAGTTAAAAATGAAGCCTTAAACAAATAGAGCACTATAACAGCAGATAGTAAACCTTTAAGAAAATCTATTAAAAGTACAATGATTCCAATTGATTTGGAATTTGTTACCTCATAAGAATTCATAGCTCCAACATTTCCGGTACCTGCATTTGTTATATCAATTCCTTTTGTTTTTTTTAGAACAATATACGCGGATGGAATTGATCCCAATAAATAGCCAACAAGTGCACTGATAAAATATTCCATAGTTGCTCTAATTGTTAGTACTTAAAAATAATGAAATAATTTTATTAAGGTAAGTAGATTTGAAGGGAAGTTTGCGCAACTATAATCAGTAAAATGCCATTTTATGACTTTCACTAATTACATTACCGGATTTATCCTTTAGATTATTTATAATAATTGTGTATGAAGATTGAGGTTGATATTTCTCTGTGAAAAGCACGACTGCAGTGTCACCAGGTACTACTCCAACTTTAAAAATCTCCACTGGTGTTGTTTCATCGCGAAGAATAAGATAATTATCGATATCATAAATTCCTTCGCGTGACATTGGTTCATTGAATTTAACCAGCACTTTTGAAGTATCATTTTGTTGCTGAGCTGCAAGTTTGTTCGTAAAAATAATTACGAATATACAAGTAAATAAGATTTGAAATAGTTTAAACATAACAAGCAATAGAATAATTATGCTTTTTCTATTCTAAAGTTGTACCAAATAATCCCTCTAAAATTTAGTTTTATTTATGCGGATTATGAATAAAAATATCTCAAAAATGGAGCGGTCAAATTCCTGTTGCAAAATAATACAGCAACTATGGAAGAAAAAAAATGGGAGTAAAATAATGCAGGATTAAAATTGAGGCGCCGGTCGGATTCGAACCGACGAATAAAGGTTTTGCAGACCTTCCCCTTAAGCCACTTGGGTACAGCGCCAATAAAAACAAAATCCACTTTAAGTGGATTTATGAGCGGGAAACGGGACTCGAACCCGCGACATCAACCTTGGCAAGGTTGCGCTCTACCAACTGAGCTATTCCCGCAATAAAAATTAAAAGAACTTATTCTCAAAAAATCCGTGCGAAATATAATATTGCTTCATCATTTATGCAAAAAATTTTATATAAAAAGAGCCGCAAAAAGCGGCTCATAAAACAAATAAAACAGATGAGAATTATTTCATCAACATCATTTTTCTAACACTTGAATATTGAGCAGTTTCAATCTTGTACAGATACATTCCACTTGGAAGTGACGCTGCATCAAATGTAACATTGTATGTTCCTGCATTCATATATTCATTCTTAAGAACTTCTACTTCCTGACCCAGTAAATTGAAAACAGCTAATTTAACAAATGTTGGTTCAGCAATTGAGAAATTGATTGCTGTTGTTGGGTTAAATGGGTTTGGATAATTCTGATTTAATGCAAATTCCAGCGGAGCAGTAACATCAACAAATATTTCGTTGCTGTATTCAAATGATCCACCAAAATCAACTTGTTTTAGACGATAGTAGTAGCTGCCTGTTTGAACGCCAGCATCAGTAAATGAGTATTGTTTTCTTTCGGTAGTTGTACCGTTTCCGTTAACGTGTCCAATAGTAATGAATTGACCATCAGCATTTCTTCTTTGAATTTCAAAACCCTGATTGTTTAATTCGGTTTCGGTTGTCCAGTTTAATACAACATTACCATTATTTACATTTGCTGCAAATGAAGAAAGTTCAACCGGAACAATTGTCAAATCTTCTAATGTATAATCATCAATATACATTATGTCAGAAGCAGTAGCACCAAAGAAATCATTAGCATCCAAAGTTAATGGAACAGCGGTTGTATATGCACCAATAGTATATTGCTGTGTATGAACTAAAGCACCGTTAAAATAGAATTCACCTAAATCATTATTAAGGTCAACAATATATTCAACTAAATTCCACTGTCCTGCTGTCCAACTAAATGTACCAGGAACTTGACCATTTGGATTAACTCTTCCAGCTCCACCAGCATCAAAATATACTTCTAACGCCCAAGAACTGTTTGATCCAGCAAATGTAGCAAGTGTGTTAAAATATCCTGCTTTTGTCGCCGGGATATACATATAGAAACTAATTTTGTATTTACCTGTTGTAAATGCAGTAGCACCAAATTTCTTAACTAAATCATCGTTGGTTATAATTTTTGCAGAATTGGTTCCGGAATGAGCAAAATCGCTTGATACTTCAGCATCTTCTGCACCGCAAGGAGCATTGCTCCATGTAGTCCAAACAGATGGATTTGAACATGCTACTAAATTACCTGCAGTATAAGAATCAAAATTTTCAAAGAATAGTGGAGGAGGTGCTGGTGTGTCTTCAACTACTCCACGGATATTCCAGTTGTAATTCAATCCAAAACCTGCCAAGTGCTGCCATACACCAGTATCATTAACATAATCACCATTAGCATTTGCCGGACCAGCGTCGCAGCCTAATGGGAAATTTGCTGCTGATGCATCAGCAACTTCTAAACATATCCAAAGGTCGTTTCCTGAAATAGGAATGTATGTTGATAATTCAACTTCATTCCATCCAGGAACAATTAATGATCCGAGATCTAATGGCTGATTTAAAAGCAATGCTCCAGGTACAGAAGCTGTTCCTGAATCATAAATTTTTATTGTTAAGCCGGTTGCAACCTGTGCATAATAAAACTGCACATAACGCAATTCACCACCAGTAAGAGGACCGGTTATACTTGGAGTAAAACGAGCACCTGCAATAAATGTTGTTCCGCCATCACCGATGGATGTAAAATTAGCACCATCATAATTGATAGTAACTAATGCTTCTATACCATCTGGTGATCCACCTTCTTTTTGGTTTTGAGCTACAGAAAGGTTCTGCGAGAAACTAGTTGGTACAAACATAAAAGTAACCGCAAGAACAAAGAGAAAAGTACTTAATTTACGCATGATCACTCCTTAATTTGGTTGAAAATTAATTTGAATTAT
>DASVGS010000404.1:0-2765 GCA_036379435.1 Ignavibacteriaceae bacterium | reverse complement strand
TGCTTTTAGCTGGTAAAAATAAACGCCGCTTGGCAATGTAGAATTTACAATGTATAATTTAGAATGAAGCCCT
This sequence comes from Ignavibacteriaceae bacterium, assembly GCA_036379435.1. Lineage (GTDB taxonomy): Bacteria > Bacteroidota > Ignavibacteria > Ignavibacteriales > Ignavibacteriaceae > IGN3. The sequence continues at coordinate 2,692 of DASVGS010000404.1, read as the reverse complement.
GCTTCTAAATATTCATTCACAATAGTTTCAACCTCTTGTCCCAGCGTATTAAAAATTTTTATAGTTTGCCAACTGCCAACTGGAGACAGCCAACTTATTGTTGTACTTGGATTAAAAGGATTCGGGTAGTTTTGGGATAATGAAAACTCTTTGGGTAATACTTCTTCATCCTCAACATCAGAAGGATGCCCTTCTCCGCTTATTGGAATTGATTTACTGAATGAATAAACATTACCATCCAGAAAAGTAAATACAAATCTCAAGGTATCTTTAAAGTATTCCTGAACTTCATAATCACAGATGGGACAAAGATCAACTTCGTAAAAGGAGACATTTATAGAATCGTGCGGAGGAATAGTTATTCCAAGAGTATCACTCCATTGAGGACTGGGCAAGGTTTGGATTAGATAAAATTGATATTCAAATCCTGGTTTACTTATTAATCCCCGGTAGCCGTAAAATGCACCGACAGAAATAATTGAATCGATTCTTACTGAATGATCAGATGTATTAATAATTTTTACAGAACCTGTATCACCAATTGCAGGGATGTAAATACTGTCTTCAGAAAACACCACCTCTTCCGGGTATGGATATAAAATACCATACCGCACTCTATCAATCTTTACTCCGGTTGAGTATATCCACATTCCCTCATTAAGTCTACCGCATTTTTTTGATAAATGATTATACTCAGGAATTACGTTGTAATTTGTATCTCCCGTGGAAGTGTTATAACTGAAATTCCTGAGAACATAAACAGTGTCATCAGGAAGAAAAGTGTCTTTAAATAATATGCTGTCTACTCTCTGGCCGGTTAAAGTATTCCCATCAGCGCTAATAAAAAACTTTACACCGATTTGCCAGTTAAAATTAAACAGAAGAGAATCTTGGTTTACAGAATTTAAAACATAATAGGTGCTATCGCCTATTATTCTTTCATAAGTTGTTAGATATTGGGAAGGTGTTATCCAGGGAGTATAAGATTTACGCTCAAAATAATTTTTACCATTAATTACAACACTTTTTGTTGTAAGTACAATCCACTCCGTATTACCTTCATAAGAGTATTGTACTGCATTCCCTACCCTCATAAGTTGTGTCTGTGGATATTGCGGTAGGTTTAAAAATAAAATACTTAATAGAACTAAAATTATAACTTTCATAAGAACCCCTTATAAAAATCTTATGTAAAGTAATAACCCGATTGGGTAATGTCAATTAAAATTACTTGCTAAACCACAAACACCTTTGCAATATCAACAAGCAAGGAAGGATTGTTTATTAATGCCGTTGTAAAAACTTTACCAAGTGTTCTTTTTTCGATGGGAATTTTTAGAACTGAATGCGCAATGTTGTTAAACTTATCGTCAGAAAAATTGTAAATACCTTCTTTAATTCTGTTAAAAGTTTCGTGGCGTTTACCAAGCCTGTCATTCCACGCTTTATCGTAAGTTAAGATATGATCAAGTTTGTTTTGTTTTATTGCTTCGCCCGCAATTATTCCGGCAATCTTTCCGCCAATCATTCCGCTTGCAATACCACCGCCGCTTAATGGATTAACCTGTCTTGCAGCATCACCAACTAACATAATACCCGGACCAGAAATTTTATTTAGCGTAATCGAGCATGGAACTCCGCCAGCAATTTTTGTAAGTATCGGTGCATTTGGATAATGCTTATTCATAAAATCATCAAGAAAGGATTGAGCAGATTTTTTCTTGCCGATCAGCCCACTAACTCCAAGTCCGATGTTTGCTTTGTTGTGTCCTTTAGGAAAAATCCAGAAGTATCCGTTTGGTGCAACATCCTGCCCAAAGTAAAAGTAAAGCGTGTTCTGATCAACTGGAATGTTTGCAGCAGTAATTTGCACAGCACTTTCCATATCACGGAAATCGATAAATGTTTCAAGTCCTGCCCATCTTCCAACTCTTGATTCAACTCCATCGGCAGCAATTACAATTTTTGCTTTTATTTCCTTTTGTTCACCGTTGTGCTCATATTTTACTCCACTAACTTTTCCATCATCGAACAATAATCCATTAACATAAGCACGAGTTAATATTTCTGTTCCTGCTTCTGCGGCTGTTCTTGCTAATTCATAATCAAAGTTTCTACGCTCAAGTACATAACCTGCATCACCAAATTCAACAATAACCTCACTACCATCGGGAGCATTAAAAGAAAACTTGCTGATCTTTGCGGCAATCCATTTATCATTACTTGGAATAAATTCTTCAACACCTGCTTTACTAATTGCTTCACCACACCTAACCGGATATCCAACATCCCGATCTTTCTCCAGCATCAGAACAGAAACACCTTTCTCAGCAGCAAACCGCGCAGCCATACTTCCTGCTGGACCTGCACCTACTACAACTATATCATAATGAGTTTTCATTTACTTTTTGATTTCGTTTTATATAACAAGTCCTCAGTCTTCAGTGGTCAGTAAGCAATATCCAGTAGACAATAGGCAAATAGTTAATTTATTTTTTATCAGCATTTCTTAAATAACTTTCTGGGTTTTCTATCATATGGTTTAACATTCTTCCAACTTCTTTAGATCGATTTAACAAATCATCTAAAGTGGTTTTATCAATGTATTTACATTGGAAAGCAAAATCTAACCAAACCTGAGTTTCTGAATTTTCCATATCTGCATCTGAAGTCTTTAAAATAAAATGTGCAG
>DASVGS010000403.1:0-2859 GCA_036379435.1 Ignavibacteriaceae bacterium | reverse complement strand
GAGGTAAAAAAAGAACGAAGTCGAGATCAGGGAATGAGTTTATAAAATAAAAAAAGCACCTGAAAAGGTGTCTTTTTTTGATGGTTTTGAACTTGTTCTTTCTTATCTTGATACATATAGAAATAACGTCATTTTTATTTTAGTTGCTGAAAGGTGCGTTGAAGTGTTGGTATGTATGTGTTTTAAAGTATTGAAAAACCTTAAAATTGGTTGCACAGAAAAACCCCATCTGTTAAAGTTATAAGTGACCAAACAAATAACTAAATAGATGGGGGTTTCTTTTAATATTATGTGTCCTAATAGTAGCATTTATTCAGATGAAAAATCAAGGGTTTTAGTGGACAAGACAAAAAGTGGAAAAGTGAGACCATGGAGAGAAAAGAAAATCGCTAATGTTGATTACTTTGAACTTCTGCATATTCTTGAATTTAAAAAGGCTGAAAGAGTAAAAGATTGTGCTGAAATATTAGAGTATAAACAAAATCGTGAAACAGGCGAAAGAAAGTTGTATCGAGTGTGGTTTTGTAAATCCAGGCTTTGTCCAATGTGCAACTGGAGGAGAGCAATGAAACATGGCATTCAGTCACAAAAGGTTGTTGCTGAAGTTATTAAACAAAAGCCAACAGTTCGTTGGTTGTTTCTCACATTAACAGTTAAAAATGTTTATGATGGCGAAGAATTAAATAAGAGTTTGTCAGATATGGCTCAAGGATTTCGCCGAATGATGCAATATAAAAAAATTAATAAAAATCTTGTTGGTTTTATGCGTGCAACGGAAGTGACAATAAATAATAAAGATAATTCTTATAATCAGCACATGCATGTATTGGTATGTGTGGAACCAACTTATTTTAAGAATACAGAAAACTACGTGAATCAAAAACAATGGATTCAATTTTGGAAAAAGGCAATGAAATTAGACTATGATCCAAATGTAAAAGTTCAAATGATTCGACCGAAAAATAAATATAAATCGGATATACAATCGGCAATTGACGAAACTGCAAAATATCCTGTAAAGGATACGGATTTTATGACCGATGATGAAGAAAAGAATTTGAAACGTTTGTCTGATTTGGAGGAAGGTTTACACCGTAAAAGGTTAATCTCCTATGGTGGTTTGTTAAAAGAAATACATAAAAAATTAAACCTTGATGACACAGAAGAAGGCGATTTGATTCATACAGATGATGACGAAAAAGCCGATGAAGATGGATTTTCTATTATTGCAATGTGGAATTGGGAACGGAAAAATTATTTTATTAAAGAGTAGTTCAACAAACGGGCCAGTTTGTTGAAGATTAGATGCTATAATTGTTATTAAAAGGATTGAAGGATGCTTAGGAAGACGAGTTATTAATAGCTGAATAAGAACGGTGCTCTCCAAATATTCTTATTTAGAAAAGCAAATCTAAAATTATCTGAAAAGGGAATGAGAATAGTGAATGGACCAATAATAATGACTAGAGAAGAAAGAATGAAGATTGTTCATGAAATTAAGGAACGAATATTGGATAAATATGGGGATGATGTTAAGGCTATTGGTGTTTATGGCTCTCTTGGTCGTCAGACTGATGGGCCCTATTCGGATATTGAGATGATGTGTGTCATGTCAACAGAGGAAGCAGAGTTCAGCCATGAATGGACAACCGGTGAGTGGAAGGTGGAAGTGAATTTTGATAGCGAAGAGATTCTACTAGATTATGCATCTCAGGTGGAATCAGATTGGCCGCTTACACATGGTCAATTTTTCTCTATTTTGCCGATTTATGATTCAGGTGGATACTTAGAGAAAGTGTATCAAACTGCTAAATCGGTAGAAGCCCAAACGTTCCACGATGCGATTTGTGCCCTTATCGTAGAAGAGCTGTTTGAATATGCAGGCAAATGGCGTAATATTCGTGTGCAAGGACCGACAACATTTCTACCATCCTTGACTGTACAGGTAGCAATGGCAGGTGCCATGTTGATTGGTCTGCATCATCGCATCTGTTATACGACGAGCGCTTCGGTCTTAACTGAAGCAGTTAAGCAATCAGATCTTCCTTCAGGTTATGACCATCTGTGCCAGTTCGTAATGTCTGGTCAACTTTCCGACTCTGAGAAACTTCTGGAATCGCTAGAGAATTTCTGGAATGGGATTCAGGAGTGGACAGAACGACACGGATATATAGTGGATGTGTCAAAACGCATACCATTTTGAACGATGACCTCTAATAATTGTTAATCATGTTGGTTACGTATTTATTAACTTCTCCTAGTATTAGTAATTATCATGGCTGTCATGGCGCATTAACGGAATAAAGGGTGTGCTTAAATCGGGCCATTTTGCGTAATAAGAAAAAGGATTAATTATGAGCGAATTGAATTAATAATAAGGTAATAGATTTACATTAGAAAATGAAAGGGGATTTTATGCGTGAGAATGTTACAGTCTATCCCGGCATTGCCAGTCGGGGATATTAAAAAGAGTATAGGTTTTTATTGCGATAAACTAGGTTTCACTTTGGTTCACCATGAAGATGGATTCGCAGTTCTAATGTGTAATGAGGTTCGGATTCATCTATGGGAGGCAAGTGATGAAGGCTGGCGCTCTCGTAGTAATGATTCACCGGTTTGTACAGGTGCGGAGTCGTTTATTGCTGGTACTGCTAGTTGCCGCATTGAAGTAGAGGGAATTGATGAATTATATCAACATATTAAGCCTTTGGGCATTTTGCACCCCAATACATCATTAAAAGATCAGTGGTGGGATGAACGAGACTTTGCAGTAATTGATCCCGACAACAATTTGATTAGCTTTTTTCAACAAATAAAAAGCTAAAATCTATTATTAATCTGTTCAGCAATCGGGCGCGA
>DASVGS010000402.1:0-2407 GCA_036379435.1 Ignavibacteriaceae bacterium | reverse complement strand
TTATCAGATTCCGGAATTCCGATAAGCAACAGAATATATTTATCATCGAGATGTTTTACGGCATTAAATAAAATATCAAATCCTTTTCGTTCTTTATGAAACCACGTTGACATTCCAATTACAATTTTATTTTTTAGATTTAAACTATCTCTTACCATCGAACCAGTTATAGCAGAAATATCAGAAGGAATAGTAATTGAATTTCTAATAACTTTTACCTTATTTGCTTTTATACCTGATTGTACAAGACTATCTGCAACACCATTGCTGCAAGCTATCAGATAATCAAAAAAACGATTGTATAAAAATGCACCTATTATTGGAACACTTTTAGTAATGTTATGCCGGTAACCAATGTTAAAAAAAATATTCTTGTATTTTCTTTTTAGATCTATACCAATTTTGCGATCAAGCGAATGATGAGATACTACTACTTTAGGTTTAAATTGATTAAAAATCGGGTAAATATTTTTCATTAATTCACTAAATTTTTGAGGTCGAAATGAATGTACCGGAATTTCCTGTTCCATTGCTCTCTTTTCAGTTAAGGAATTTTTAGAAACAAACAATTGTACATCATTCCCCTCTTCGATTAGAAGCTTAGAACTTAATAAGGCAACCTTTGAACTACCTGCATATCCATCGCCAAAACTAAATTGAAAAATGTTCATAAATATCTTTAACTGATTATACTAGAATTTATTTGTTTACTATATTTCAAGCGTAAAATTTTTAAGCTCATAAATTTTTACAAATTAATTATCCATATTTAATTATATCCGTGTTCACAACAAATTTACAGATATGAAAAAAGATATTCCATCCTGCAAAAACTTTTCCGGTTATAAACCATGTTATCCTGATCATGATTGCTGGAAAGACGGTTGTAAAGATAATCGTCCAATCGGGACCAAAATACTAATAATAAACCTCGATGCTATGGGAGATGTGCTGATGACAACGGCACAGCTTCCTGCAATCAAAAAGAAATTTCCAGAATCAACAATCTATTGGATAACACTTAAAATTGCTGCTCCCCTGCTTTATCATAATGAATATATTGATCAAATTTTTGTCTATGATTTCGAATCTATCTCAATTTTAAAGGAGATGGAATTTGATATAATTATGAATGTGGATAAATCACAAAGATCGTGTGCGTTATTAAATTCTGTAAAAGCTGATAAAAAACTTGGTTTCGGACTCGATATTAACGGCAAAATAATTCCTGTTAATGAAGGAGCGTATTATAACTACAATCTTGGTATGGATGATCAATTTAAGTTTAGAATTAATCAGCGTACCGGGCAAGATTACCTTGCTGAGACATTTGAACTTGAATACAATCGAGACGAATACATTTTTAATTTCAGTACCGATGAACTTAGATTTATAGAAGATTATAAACGTGAAGTTAGACTTCGTGATAGTGATAAAATTATAGGATTCAATACAGGATGTTCTAATCTGTATCCGAACAAAAAAATGTCTGTGGGTCAGCACATATTTTTAATTAACAAACTTCTATCCAAACGGAAATATAAAATTTTACTGCTTGGCGGGCCTGAGGATACAGAAAGGAATAAGGAAATTGCTGACTATTTTAAAGGAAGAGTTATCAATACTCCAACCCTTGATGGTGTAAGGAAAGGCGCATGTTATGAATCCATTCCCCAATTAATAATTAGCGGCGATTCATTTGGAATGCACCTTGCTATTGCACTTAAAAAATTTGTCATCGCATGGTTCGGTGTCAGTTGCTGGTCAGAAATTGATCTTTATGATAGAGGAGTAAAAATTTATCAAGAAGATCTTTTTTGTTCTCCATGCTGGAAAAAGCAATGTCCATATGATTTAGAGTGTATAAAGAATCTTGATTTAAACAGGATGTTAACAGAAGTTGATAATTTTTTTGAGGGTTTTGATAAAATTAAAGTTAGAGAACGAATCAATCCTTTTGAAAAAGCCAAGAAAATTAATCGGCCATTAATTCTGGACGGAGCAATTGGAAGCATGCTTCAGGATAAGAAGCTCACTTCAAATAAAAGAATATGGAGCGCAAAAGCAAATGATGACTCTCAGAATGAAGTTATTACACTTCATAAAGATTATATTCGTGCAGGGGCTGATATAATTACGACAAATACTTTTAGAACAAATCCTTATTCTCTTATTTCATCAGGAGTTACGGATATTATTGGAAGTATTACAAAAGCTATAGATTTAGCCAAAAGAGCAAGAGGAAAATCGACTGTTTTAATTGCAGGTTCCAATCCACCTGCAGAAGATTGTTACCAGATTGAAAGAACTATTTCACAAAAAGATCTTGAATGGAATCATAAGGTGCATATTGATGCATTGATGGAAAACGGTTGTGATTTTATTATGAATGAAACACAAAGCCATT
>DASVGS010000401.1:0-4407 GCA_036379435.1 Ignavibacteriaceae bacterium | reverse complement strand
CGGCAGTGCTGTTAAATGCACCTGCTAATGAAGACATAATTGCTGCAAGTAATCCTGCGACTACAATTCCTTTTAATCCTATCGGAAGCAAATCTCCTGCTACTAATGCTGAATATGCTTCATCACCATTAATTTCTGGATAAAGTGCAGCTGCAATAAGACCCGGTAAAACAAGAATGAAAATTGGTAATACTTTAAGGAAAGCTGCTAATAATGTTCCTCTTCTTGCATCGTTTACTGATTTTGCACTGAATAGTCTTTGAACTATATACTGATCAGTGCACCAATACCAAAATGCAATTATCGGAGCGCCAAATAAAATTCCTGTCCATGGAAAATCAGGATCAGAAATAACTTTGAACATATTAAAAAAATCAGCAGGAAGTTTAGCTTCTAAACCACTGAATCCGCCTACGGCATTTAAACCAAAAGCAGAGAGAATAACTGCACCAAGAATAAGAATTATTCCCTGGAATAATTGAGTACGCATAACAGCATTTGCACCACCTGTTACACTATATAAACCCGTTATTAAAACTATTATTATTGATGAAGCATAAATATTTAACCCGAAAATTTTGTAGAAAAGTAATCCGGCAGCAAAAAGTGAAACTAAAATTTTTGTAAAAATGTAAATAGCAATCGAAAAGCCGGCAAACATTTTTCTGATTTTTCTATCAAATCTTTTTTCAAGAAATTCAGGAACTGTAACTACACCGGATTTTAAATAAATAGGAGCAAGTATCCAGCCTAAAAATATTAATGTGAAGATTGCCATTAATTCAAATTGTCCAACAGCAAGTCCGCGGGTAGACCCTGAACCGGCAAGGCCTATAAAATGTTCACTTGAGATATTAGTTGCGAAGATGGAAATTCCAACTGTAAACCAGCCAATATTTCTGCCGGCCAAAAAATAATCAGAGTAGTTTTCATCGCTGCGACGTGAGTAGTAGAAACCCAGGCTTAATACAATTATTAAGTAGGCAACTAATACTAAAAGATCTATTTGACTAAAAATGGTAGACAATTTTGTATATGATAATCCATTGAAAAGAATTATCAACTCACAAATAGTGCCGTGTAATTTTGCTTAAAATGATTAAAGAACTTAATTTTTTTTAAGGATTAAAAATTTATGCTTTAGGAATGCTTATTAAATTGATAAGTCAGATTTATTATTTTAATAAGGCAAGAAAATCCTCCCGATTTTATTGATCATTAAAGAGCAAGATATTTGTAATTAAAAAACCCGATTTCAAATAAACCGGGTTTAAAATAAAATATGATTTAAAAATTCCCGAACGTTTCAATTATTTCAGCAGCATCATCTTTTTCGAGCTTGTAAATTCGCCTGCCTGCAGTTTATAGATATAAACTCCACTTGCCAGATTATCAGCATTAAATTTTACACTGTAGCTTCCGGTATTCATTTCCTTATTAACCAATTCCTTTACAAGATTGCCAAGAATATCATAAACTTTTAATGATACTAAACCATTCTCCTTTATATCAAATTTAATTTCCGTAACAGGATTAAATGGATTTGGAAAATTTTGTTCAAGATTATAATCATCTGGAACAAAAGAGTTTTCTTGTTCAATTTCTGTTACCATTCCGCCAACATTATAAAAAGGAGCATAAGCATTCTTTAAAGTGGTTCCAACTAATTTTAAAGTATCACGATTCATTCTGTATAATCCCATACTCTGAAATCCACCTGAATGCTGATGAGAATACCAGTCAAAAATACACCACCATGTTACTCCCATTAAATATCCGCCATCGCGGTATGTGCCGTCAGGTCTTATTACAGAGGCTCTGAATGTAAATGCATTAAAAGTTTCATTAAATACCGTAACCTGTGCTTGCTGTCCGGATAATGAATTTAGCTCACCTGACCAATAACCGAATTCAGTATCCAAGATAGGTTTTTCCGGATAAGCAAGATTTGCATATCCAAGAAAGTACCGTGTACCATCGTAATATGTACCGCCGTGAAAAATTCCAAAATACATTGTCCATCCGGCTACATCGCACGCAGCCTGCGATGGATCTTCAGGTCCCGGTCTATCCGCAGCAGCTGATTGTGTAATTAATCTTCCATCGGGATAATTAAAATTCAAATCCTGGTTTACTTTTGTTATAAAAGCTTTTCTATTATCTACATCAAGACATTCATTTGTAGTACTCCATAATAACACTGAAGGACGGTTATAATCTTTAAAAACCATTTCGCGAAACATTTGTTCATGAATATGTCTCGCCTGATTTTGTATTACCCAGGCAATTGCTGTATCAAACCACCAAACAGGTATCTCTTCAATTATGGTTATCCCTAATCTATCTGCAATCTGATAAGTATACAGATGATTTGGATAATGTGCAGTTCTTAACATCAGTGCGTTCATGCCCTTAACTTTTAACATATCAGAATAGATTGAATCAACAGGAATACTTCTGCCAAAAACCGGATGGTCTTCGTGTCTTGCAACCCCAGTAAAAAATACCGGGTTATTGTTTAAATAAACTTTATCAATATTTGTATGAATCGTTCGGATTCCGAATTGAGTATAATATTCATCAATAACGTTACTGCCTTGTTTGATCGAAACTTTCATTATGTACAAGTTCGGATTTTTTGGTGACCACAAGTTTGAATTGTTGACTGTAAGATTTGTGCGCCATACTTTAGCCGAATCAGTTTTTATTGTAATGGTATTTTGATTTGTTCCGGATATTGATGCTGAAGTGCCAACCAGACTTGAAGTAAACTCACTGCTGATATTCCCTGAATTTATATCTGCATTAAAAACTTCAATATTTACATCTACGCTTTGATCAGTACCGCTTGTATTGTATAATACAACTGTTGTCTGAATATCTCCATTTACGTTTTGCGGAACTATATTTGCCCGTATAACGGAAATTGGTTCTGCTACTTCAAGATAAACATCGTGAATAATTCCCGTATAATTGAACCAATCACATTGTGTGTAAGGTACAATATCATTTCGGCTTCCCCATTCAGGATTATCCACCCGAACAACCAAAACATTATTACCGCCGTAATTAAGTGCTGAGGAAACATCAAATGCAAATGGTGTATATCCGCCTTCGTGATAACCGAGATAAACATCGTTAAGCCAAACATCAGCTACATAATTAACAGCATAGAACATCAGTTTTATAAATTTTCCGTCAAGCGCACCATCAACACTAAAATTTTTACGATACCAGACTCCATTCTGGTAATATTCCGGTACAGCTGGATACTGATTCATAGTATTTTCAACAGCCGGTAGATTTTTTACCGGCCATCCGCTGTCATCAAAAGAAGCGGTTTCTCTGCCGGCCGCTTCAGTTATTAAACTTTGATATCCAGTTGCATCACGTTTCTTTAAAGTGATATTATCATCCGCTGCAAATCTTTGTTTTTTCCACTCGCCTTTTAGATTAATAATTTGTCTATCCTGCTTTTCAAAAGTCGGCAGAGCAAATCCGTTTTGAAATGGTATCCTAATACCATCAACCTGTTTTAAACTAAGCGTAGCTTCCAGAGATGCAACTTGTGCTTTAAGTAAGGATGAGGTGAGAATAACGAATAAAAATAAAATGACATTGAGCTTTTGTATAATCATTTTCATAATGCTCCTTAAAATTAAATTCTAATTTCGGTTATAAACCTGGATTATATTACACTACTGAGCGCAATTAATGTACCACATTTGAGCTGGTAATTGATTTAATTTTTTATCAATTGGGAGTAAAATGAATTATTATCTATAAAACTATTATTAAACTAATAAACAACATTTATTAAAATAATAAGTAAGTACTTCCTGGATTTAGATATGAAATTATTTATCAGTCACTTGTTTTTTTTAATCCTAATTCTTTTGCCATTCTGTAATAGTTTGGCGGAGCTAATCCTAACTTTGCCGCTGCGTCAGTATCAGAATCAGAATTTATTCTTACAAATTTAAAGTAGCGCTCACGTAATAATTTTTCCATCTCTTTTAGCGGCAGAATATTTTCTGTATTAAAAATATCGCCAAACCCAAATTCATTATTTTCCTGAATAGATTCCTGAATACCAAGTGCACGTTTGGCAAGCAATGGTGTTATCCTGCTTTCAGAACTAAAAAGCATTCTCTGAACTACATTTTTTAATTCTCTAACATTGCCCGGCCATTCATAATTTAGAAATACTCGCATGGTTTCGTCCGGAATCTCAGGTTTATCTTTACCCATATCAACGCTTATATTTGCAAGAAAATAATCAATTAAAAGCGGGATATCCGAAGCACGTTTTTTAAGATCCGGTACAAAAATCGGAAGTACATTTAATCTATAATAAAGATCTTCTCTGAATCTTTTTTCCCGCACTTCTTCTTCGACGTTTCTGTT
>DASVGS010000400.1:0-2429 GCA_036379435.1 Ignavibacteriaceae bacterium | reverse complement strand
CTTATCAATTTAATAAGTATAATTTATTAAAATAATAATAGATGAATATCTGTTTTTTGAATAATCTCATTTAAAAGTCAGGAAAGCATCCTCCCTTACTAAATATTGGGCATAATAATTGGATAAGTTGATATTTTTAATGATAAAAACTTATTTTCAAATTTTAATAACATTACTAATAACAATACCCGGAGTAACTGATGGCGGTTTCATCTCCTGCAACTTCAAATAGTAATATTGCTAACACCGGCAATACAAATTACACACCTGCATTAATAGTTTTAACTTCCTTGTTTTTTATGTGGGGATTTATCACCTGCTTAAATGATATTCTCATTCCACATTTAAAAGCAATATTTGAATTGAACTACACACAGGTTATGCTTGTACAGTTTACTTTCTTTACTGCTTATGCAATCGTCTCACTTCCATCAGGTATGCTGGTGGAAAAAATTGGATATAAGACAGGAATAATATTAGGATTATTAACCGCCGCAATTGGTACTGCTTTATTTTATCCCGCTGCAGGTTACCGCTCTTACGAAATATTTTTATTAGCACTTTTTGTACTTGCTTCAGGTATTACTCTTTTACAGGTAGCTGCTAATCCATACGTGGCAATTTTGGGTAAACCGGAAACGGCATCAAGCAGGTTAAATCTTTCCCAGGCATTTAATTCACTTGGAACTACAATAGCACCAATTTTTGGATCAATTCTTATTCTTTCTCTTGCAGTTAAAGGTGCCGATGAATTGGCAAAAATGAGTATGACCGAGGTTGAAGCTTATAAACTTATTGAAGCAAGTTCTGTGCAAACTCCCTATTTAATACTTACAGGAATGCTTGTTGCAATTGCAATTATCTTTGCGCTTTTCAAACTTCCCAAAATAGAAGCGGCAAATCAATCATCAAGCAGCGGTACCGATATTAAAACTGATGATAACCATAAAAGTGCGTGGGCTTATAAACATTTGGTTTTAGGTGCGGTTGCAATTTTTGTTTATGTTGGCGGTGAAGTAGCAATTGGAAGTTTTTTAGTTAACTACTTTAAAGAATTAATTAATATGCCTGAAGCCGAAGCCGGAACTTATGTTGCTCTTTACTGGGGTGGAGCTATGATTGGAAGATTCTTTGGCTCGATCACTCTATCCGGAATGACAGATTCCAAAAAGAAAAATATATATGCTGCATTGGTATTTGGACTTGCATTAATTCTTGCACTGTATGTTACAAAAGAATATCTGAACCTTTCCACTTTTTCTTTATCAGGCATTGGTAAAACTTTAACATTCCTGGGACTTGTAGCACTAAACTTTATAGCATTCAATCTTGGCAAACAAAAGCCAGGCAGAACATTAGCCATACTTGCAGTTTGCGCTGCCACACTTGTTGTTATTTCAATGTTAACTAATGGACAATTTGCTATGTGGAGCATTTTAGCTGTAGGCTTATTTAACTCAATTATGTTCCCAACAATATTTACGCTTGCTATAGACGGTTTAGGTAAACATACCGGTCAGGGATCAGGAATACTTTGTACTGCAATTGTCGGCGGCGCTATCATTCCTGTATTACAAGGCGTCTTTGCTGATAATATTGGTATTCATCACGCTTTTATTCTTCCAGTGCTTTGTTACATATATATAGCATTTTATGGAATGAAAGGTCATATCCCAACTTTTAAAACTGCTAAGGCATAGTTAAAATGAAAACTGAAGTAGCACTTGGTATTGATGTTGGCGGAACAAACACAGCTTTTGGTTTTGTCGACGTTAATGGAAATTGCATCGCTGAATCTTCAATCCCTACAAAAGCACATAACAGTGCAGCTGATCTGTTTGCCAGATTACATCTGGAAATAGAAAAAATATTTAATTCTATTTCTGATAAATGTGTTTTAAAAGGAATAGGTGTAGGTGCTCCTAACGCAAATTATTATCGCGGTACGGTTGAAAATCCGCCCAATTTAAAATGGGGAGTTGTAAACGTAGTAGAGATATTAAAACAATACTACGATGTTCCCGCCGCTATTACTAACGATGCAAATGCTTCTGCAATAGGTGAGATGATTTTTGGCGCTGCAAAAGGAATGAAAGATTTTATTGTAATAACCCTTGGTACAGGTTTAGGCAGCGGTGTTGTTGTGGATGGAAAACTCGTTTACGGTTCTGATGGATTCGCCGGAGAAATTGGTCACACAGTGTACGATCCTAACGGAAGACAATGCGGCTGTGGAAGAAAAGGTTGCCTGGAAACGTATGCCTCTGCAACAGGAATTAAAAGAACTGTAATGGAACTATTAGCAAATACCAATGAGGATAGTGCACTAAAAAATATTAGCTTCAATGATCTTGATTCAAAGATGATTTATACATCTGCACTTGCAGGAGATAAAATTGCAAAAGAAGCATTTGAGTTTACAGGCAAAG
>DASVGS010000399.1:0-2638 GCA_036379435.1 Ignavibacteriaceae bacterium | reverse complement strand
GCATCTCCGATAACAACAGTTAATGTACCATCCATACCAACATTAAAGTCATAATAATCACCGCCAACCTCTGTTGCGGTTTTCATATACACTGCAATATCAAGATGCGGAAGATTAGGTAATTCTTTTGGAAGCATAGATAGCTGCAGTTGCCTGGCTTCCTCAAGTTCTTGTGTCTTTCTCTGATTTTCTGCACGGAGCAATGCTAACTGTGCTCTTCTCTGCTCAATACTTTTTATTCTAAACCGCTGATATCTATCGAAGGAAAAACCACCGGCCAAAAAAAGTATAAAATATGCAGCGTAAGCCCAATTAGTTTTCCACCAGGGTGGTTTAATGATAAGACGAATTGATGTGCCTTCCTCATTCCATAAACCATCATTATTGGACCCCTTTACTCTAAAAACATATTCTCCGGGATCTAGGTTAGTGTAAGTAGCAATTCTTATATCACCAACATAGCGCCATTCATCTTCATAATTTTCAAGTTTAAAAGCATATTTGTTTTTTGATGGATTTGAATAATGCAGTGCAACATATTCAAATGAAATATCATTTTGCCAATAGGGTAAAACTATTTCATCAGTTTTTGAAATCTGTTTTTTAAGAGGCGAATCTTCGCCGACTTTTATGGACTCATTGAATATTTTTAAATCTGTTAAAACAATGGCAGGAATATATTTGTTGTCTGTAACCTCAGAAGGATAAAATGAATTGAATCCTTTAATACCGCCGAAAAACATTTCTCCATCCCTTGATTTATAATATGCGCCTCCGTTAAACTCTTCACTTTGTAATCCATCATCTACAGTATAATTTCTAAACTGAAACGTGTTAGGATTAAATTTAGTTATTCCGCTGTTAGTTGATATCCAGAGATTTCCATTTTCATCCGGTAAAATTCCATAAACACCATTGTTCGGAAGATCGCTGTTTTCCTGTGTAAATCTTAAAAACTTTTCTATTTTCGGATCAAACCGATTTAATCCACCCCCAT
Source organism: Ignavibacteriaceae bacterium (assembly GCA_036379435.1). GTDB lineage: Bacteria > Bacteroidota > Ignavibacteria > Ignavibacteriales > Ignavibacteriaceae > IGN3. The sequence goes on along the minus strand of DASVGS010000399.1, from coordinate 1,641 downwards.
ATGTAGCTATCCAAACGTATCCTGATTTATCCTCATAGAAATGCATCACATTTGGATGGCTTAAACTTGTAGAGTCTTTTGGGTCATAATTATAATATCTAAACTTTTCAGTTTTTAGATTAAGAATATTTATTCCGTTTGTGGTCCCGGTCCATAACTCATCTGGTCGTGATTTTGAATACCAAACAGTCCTCACAAAGTTAGCTCTACTATTTAAGCTGGCAGCATCTTCCGGATCATAAGTATACTTTTTAAAAATTTCTTTCTGTTTATCAAACCGAACTAAACCGCTTCCGTTTGTACCGAACCACAAATAACCGGGCATCTTATCTATTTCGATAATGTTATAGTTGATTCCATTAACATTAAATTTTGGATTTGAAGATTCGATGTAAAATCTTTTAAATGTTTTAGTTTTTTTATCAAATCTGTTTAATCCTTCCTCAGTACCAATCCACATATATTTACCATCATCATAAATAGTTTTTACAAGATCAGAACTTATTGAAGAAGGATTATTATCATCGTGTGTAAAAAATTCATATTTATCTTTACTTCTATCATAAGAAACCAAACCGCTCCCTTGTGAGGCTATCCACAATATTTTGTTCTCATCAACATAAAACCCTCTGATCGGACCTTTGATCTTATTGTAATCTTCCGGGCCGGTAGAAACAAAAGAAAATTTAATTACAGATTTATCATATACATTAAGTCCTGAAAGAAAAGTTCCAACCCATAACACACCAGTTTTATCAACTAATAACGAAAGGATTCCATTGCTGCTAATACTATTTTCATCTTTGGGATCTGATAAAAACGCTTGCAATTTTTTTGACTGAATATCTAGTTTTAATAAACCAGGTAATGTTTCTATTGTTGGATCAGCAGTTTGCTCGTTTCTTTGATTTTGATTTGTTTCAATGGGAATCCCGCCAATCCAGAGATTACCGGTTTCATCAGTTTCCATAGCTATAATTATTAGAGAGTTTAATAAGTTACCATTATCAATTGGTTCAAATTTTCTAATGACTTTATCCTTATAATTGAATCTTAAAAGACCTTCCCCGGGTGTACCGATCCAGATATTGCCTTCATTATCCTCTTCAATAGAAGTGGCGGCACTGCGAAGAATTTGATTTTCAATTTTTACCGGCTGTAATTTTGGAACTCCGGACTCAGTATAACTTATTTTGAAATAATGAATCTTACCTTCAGCACCAACCCACAGATAATTTTGTTTGTCCTGATGAATAAAATGAATCAGATCTTGAGGAATATCATAATCCTGGGGAAGCATATTAGCCATGTGGATAAATTTTCCTTCATTCACAATCATATAATCAAAGCCATTATCCCGAGTTGCAATCCAAAGATTACCTTTAGTGTCTTCACTGAACGAAATAATTATATCTTCAGCTAAAGAGTTTGGATTAGAATGATCATGATTGTATCTGGTAAAAGTTTTTGTCGCTGAATTGTATTTGCTTAATCCGGTTAGCGAACCACCAATCCAAAGAGTTCCATCTTTGGCAACGTGCATGGTTAGTGCCTGGTTATCATTTAACGAAAGACTATCACCGGGATTTCTTTTGAATATTTCAAAATTATACCCATCATATTTATTAAGACCATCTTCAG
>DASVGS010000398.1:0-2274 GCA_036379435.1 Ignavibacteriaceae bacterium | reverse complement strand
TTTACCTGTTTCAATAATATTTAACTGTGTATTTGTCCAGAGCAGATCATAAGTACTCATTTTAGGTGTGCCAACATATGCAACTACTTTTGAAATAAAACCAGGATAAACCACTGCCCATTCCAACACCTGCATCGCACCAAGTGAACCACCAACCGCAGCAAAAATATTTTTAAATTTGAAAATTTCAGTGAGCAGTTTGTATTGTGAATTTACCATATCCCTGATTGAGATATCAGGCATATTTTTTATTTTATAAACGTTGTAATTTGATGGAGATGTTGATATTCCATTGCCAAGTGCATCTATAGCAATTATAAAATAATTAGTAGTATCTAAAAATTTATATTTCTCAATCAATCGTGCAATGTTTTCTGTTGTCCCTTCAAACCAGGTTGGATAAATGATCACATTGGAAGAGTCATTATTTAATTTCCCAAAAGTACGATAACCAATGATACAATTGTTGATTGATTCACCTGAAGTTAATTTCAATTTTCCAATGTTTGCAAATTGCTGCTGCGATTGTGAGAGTATGGCTGTGGTTTGTAAAATGACAACTATAAACAAACTGATTATATATTTTTTCATAGTAATGTTCTTTGTGGTAAAGATTAAAACTTTCTCACTTAAAATTTATAAATTTAAGTAAGTATAATGAAGAAATATTTAAAAGTATTCAGGAATAAAAATGAGAAATAAAATTTTCTTTATCCTATTATTAAATCTATTCGTAATAATCACTGCAAAGAATTATTCCCAGATTATTGATACAAATGAAAAATGGATAAAAGTTGCTGATGGATTAAATTTCGCGGAAGGGCCGGCTAATCATGATTCAATAGTCTATTTTTCTAATTGCTATGGTGGATGGATTGCGGAATATTCAAATGCAGTATTAGACACTTTCATTTCGTATTTAGACGATTCACTTTTAATACAAAAGACCAACGGCTTAGCATATGGAAAAGACAATTACTTGTACGTTTGTGAATATGGTAAAGGAAAAATATTGAGAGTTGATTCATTAAAAAATATTGAAGTTTATGCTGATAGATATAAAGGCGAAAGGTTTAACAGACCTAATGATTTGGTTTTAGTTGCAAATGGAAATTTATTTTTTACAGATCCAAAAAGTTATGATGTAAATATTCTGGATGGCAGAATATTTTTTATCGATGTAATCACGAAAGAAGTAAGTATAGCAGAAGATAGTCTGGCTTTTCCAAACGGAATCAATATCTCCCCCATTGATGGAAAACTTTATGTTTGTGAATCTGCGAAACAGAAAATAGTTAGATATACAATCACAGATCAAAATAAATTAATTGAGAAAGAAGATTTTGTGAAAATTCCCGGCGGTGATCCAGATGGAATTGAATTTGATATTGAAGGTAATTTATACGCAGCACACTTTGGAGGAAAGGCAGTTTATATTTTTTCACCCGATGGAAAATTATTACAAAAAATTGAAACACCGGGTGTAAAACCAACAAATCTTGAATTTGGCGGCAAAGACTTCAGAACACTCTATCTGACTGAGGTAGAAACTAACGCACTATATAAAATCAGAACCATCTATGCTGGAAAGAACAGTATAAACAATAATTAATTAGTGCTTATGTTTTTTAACTAATACAATACAGTTACCAACTTCTCTTTCTCCGGTTTCATCTGAAGGATTGTTGACTACCATATTGTTAATAACCATTGTAGTGGAACCACCGCCATCAAGATTTAATCCCTGGTAGACTCCCTGCTCAATCATTAAGTCTCCAAATTCTAATAAAGTCATTCCGCTGCTGGATTCTTGTCTGCCATCAACAGTAATAAAATAAACTGTCAAGCTGTCTTTAGAAAATCCGATTCCTGTTCTTGGATGCTTCACCTTTGAAAATCTTGGGAGATCACCTTCAAGCGAATCATTTATTTTCATCAGGTTCTTACCGTCTTTAACCAATCTTGGCCATCCTCCAATAAGTGAATTTATTTTATTATGATCTGGATTCATTCTTAAAATAATTATTAGTGAATCCCCTTTGTTAATTTCTCTTTCAAGATAAAATGCATATTTATTATTAGCAGATAAAATTAATTTGTTTCCAATTGTTGTTTGGTCCGTAGTAATAACAGTATCATTAAAAGTACAAAACAGAGTGTCATTTTTTTTTCTAATTAAATTCAGAGGAAATTCACGAATGGCCCAATTGTTTTTAATGGTTGGAGTTCTCTCTCCTTGAAATGAATTATAAATAGTAATTGAATTACTATCTG
>DASVGS010000397.1:0-3471 GCA_036379435.1 Ignavibacteriaceae bacterium | reverse complement strand
AGTTCGGCAGTATTTAAAGGAATCGGAGCATCTCAGATTTATAATGATCTTGCGAAAGCTGATTTGAAAAGTACAGTTTCAAAAACAGTGTTATCGGTTCAAAAAACTTTTTACGGTGTGCTTCTTTCCAAAGAAGTTTTTGAAATTACAAAATCAAGTTTTGAAAATGCTCAGGCAAATCTGAATGATGTTAAAGCTCTTTACAAAGAAGGAATGGTCTCAGAGTTTGATATGCTGCAGGCTGAGGTTCAGGTGGAAAATATAAGACCTGTTGTTATGCAAATGGAAAATAATTTAAAAACAGCATTTGATGGTTTGAAACTTACAATGGGAATTGATCAGAATGAGCAGATTGATGTAAGCGGTGAATTTACTTATCAACCTTTTAATGTTGATAATGAAGAAGAATTAATTAATGAAGCGTTGACTTCAAACTATGAATTGAAGACAATGGATCTTAAAAAACAAGTTGATCAGGCATTTATTGAACTTGATGTTTCAGAATACTGGCCAACAATAGCAGCGTTTGGTCAGTACTCATATGCAGGTTCATCTGATAACTGGAAATTTAATAATTATTCCTCAGCTACAATTGGAGTAAGTCTATCAATAAATCTATGGAAGGGTAATCGTACAAAAAATGCAGTTGAACAATCCACAATAACATATGAGCAAACTGAGCAGCAATTGTTTCAGCTAAAAGATTACACAAAACTTAATGTTAAATCAAAAGTTCAGGAACTTAAAAGAGTTCAGGATCTGATTGAAGTACAAAATAAAAACGTGGATGTTGCAGAACGTGCCTATAATATTGCAAAAGTGCGTTACAAAGAAGGTGCTGGCAGTCAGATGGAATTACAAAATACTGATCTGGCACTTAAACAAGCAAGACTTAACAGAATTCAATCATTATATTCATACTTGACAACAAAGTTTGAACTCGATCAAATGCTGGGAAGAACAAATCCCGAGTATTTTACAAATTTTGATCAGATAGAAAATTAAAAACAGAGTTTATATTTTTATTGAAAACAGGAGATCCATTTTAATATGAAAAAAATATTTAAAAACGTTTATAAGATTGCTGCATTAGCATTCGCTACTTTACTTTTATTTTTAGTTCAGGCTTGCGGTGAAAAATCTAAAGAAAATAATTCAATCGATAAAACCCAGTACACCGATACAATTTCTGTTGAAGCCCAACTGGTAGAAACGAAAGAACTGGATTTGACTAAAACATTTTCAGGATCTCTCGAAGGCGTTGAACAGGCGAATATAATAGCTAAAATTCCTGAAAGAATAATAAAGATTAATACTAAAGTTGGCGATTATGTGAAAGCCGGTAATGTTTTAATTGAGCTGGATAAAGCCGGAGCTTCGTCTCAATATTTTCAGGCACAAGCAGCTTTTTTAAATGCCAAAAAGAATTATGAAAGAATGGAAAACCTGTTAAAGGTTGGCGCTGTCTCTCAGCAATCATTTGATGCTGCACAAACTCAGTATGATGTGGCTAAAGCAAATTTTGAAGCAGCTACCAGCACCGTAGAAATTACATCTCCTATTTCAGGTTTAGTGACTGCAATAAATGTAAACATTGGTGATCTTGCAAATCCTCAAATGCCGATGGCAACTGTAGCCAATATTGACAGAATGAAAGCTAAATTTAATGTTGGCGAAATCGATGTACCAAATTTTTATGAAGGGCAGCCTGCTAAGATTTATTCTGAGATGAATCCGGAATTAATTCAAACAGGCAAAATTTTTCAACTTTCCAGATCAGCTAATATGCAATCACGTACATTTGAGATTCAGGCATTGTTTCCAAATACAAAAGACAGATGGTTTAAACCAGGTATGTTTTGCAGTGTTACAGTAGATATGAAATTGAAAAATAATACTATCGCTATACCTTTATCTGCAATCGTTACTCAAAATAATAAAGATGGCGTGTTTTTGATAAATGATAACAAAGTATATTATAAAAATATCAGTACCGGCTTAACTGATGGTAAACACATTGAAGTAACATCAGGCCTGAAAGTTGGGGATAAGATTGTTACGCTTGGAACTAATAATCTTAAAAACGGAACTGTTGTCATTATATCAAACAAATAATTATAAAATTGTTAATAAGAAATTCGGAATAAAAAATGAAATTAGCTGATGTATCAATAAGACGACCCGTTTTTGCAACAATGATGATTATGTCTTTGATTGTGCTCGGGCTTTTTTCTTATTTAAAACTAAATGTGGATTTATACCCCAATGTAGATATTCCTTTTGTTGTGATAACTACTGTGCTGCCGGGTGCCGGACCGGAACAAATCGAAACAGATGTAACCAAGATTATAGAGGATGCCGTTAATCCTGTTGAAGGAGTTGATTATATTCAATCAACTTCACAAGAAAATGTATCAATCGTTATTATAGCATTTAAACTTGAAATAAACGGTAAAGATGCTGCACAGGATGTCCGCGAAAAAATTGCAGCAGTTAGAGCAAAACTTCCAACCGATATTGAAGATCCGGTAATTCAAAGATATGATCCCGCAAGTTTGCCAATTATGTATCTTACAGTTTCCGGAAATATGTCTGATAGGGATATCACTACCTTTACAAAAGATGTGGTTAAGAACAGATTGGAAAATATTCCCGGAGTTGGTTCGGTTGATCTTGTAGGCGGGGCAGAAAAAGAAGTACAAATTGAAGTGGATGCAGTAAAACTAAAAGCATATAACATATCTATTCAGGATGTTATAATGAATGTTGGAGCACAAAATGTTGAGATACCGGGTGGAAACGTTATTGAAGGATCCCGCCAGCTTTTGGTTAGAACAATGGGTAAATATAAAGATGTAAATGACTTCAATAGGGTTATTGTTGCTACTCCTAATGGTAAACCGGTTTATCTATCAGATGTTGCAAAAGTTGTTGATGGAGTAAAAGAACAAACAAGTTTAACAAGAGTAAATGGAAAAATTGCAGTAGGATTAAATATTATAAAACAATCCGGCAGCAATACTGTTCAGGTTGCACACCAGGTAAATAAAGAAATTGAAAAACTTCAAAAAGAGATTCCTGCTGGTTTAACAATTAATCTTGCTCAGGATAACAGTATATTTATTGAAGAATCTATTAACGATGTTTTGTTTGATATTTTATACGGCGGCTTGCTTGCTGTAATAGTAATATATCTGTTCCTGGCAAATTTTAGAGCAACAGTAATAAGCGGATTAGCATTACCGACATCTATAATTGCAAGTTTTATATTAATGTTCGCACTTAATTTTACACTTAATATGATGTCGCTGCTTGCATTGTCATTAGCAGTAGGTTTATTGATAGATGATGCAATAGTAGTAATTGAAAATATATACAGACATATGTCGCAGGGAGAAACTCCTATGGAAGCTGCCAAATCAGCTTCTGAAGAAATTGGACTTGCAGTTATGGCTACTACTTTTACCATCG
>DASVGS010000396.1:0-10918 GCA_036379435.1 Ignavibacteriaceae bacterium | reverse complement strand
TTAGATTGGAAGTTGGTCATCCAATGCCTGATTTTATGCTAAATACATTGATTGAAAATCTTCAGATAACCAAAGAAGATGTTCATATGTCCGATGGTCCTTTAGGATTAAGCGATGTAATGACTTTATTTAAACTACCATTGCATCAATTAAAGGAAAAACCGTTTTACCCTGTTACACCAAAAGTGTTTGAGGAAGAGGAAGATGTTTTTTCGATCATAAGACAAAAAGATATTTTGCTGCATCATCCTTATCATTCATTTACACCTGTTATTGATTTTATAAAAAAAGCTGCAATGGATCCTGATGTACTTGCAATCAAGCAAACATTGTACAGGGTGGGACCGGATTCCCCCATAGTAAGATGTTTAATAGAAGCCGCAGAGATGGGTAAACAGGTTGCAGTGCTTGTGGAATTAAAAGCAAGGTTTGATGAACAGAATAATATTTATTGGGCAAGAGAATTGGAAAAAGTTGGCGTGCATGTTGTTTACGGTTTGGTTGGATTGAAAACTCACGCCAAGATGACACTGGTTGTACGTAAGGAATACGATGGGGTAAAAAGATATGTGCATCTTGCAACCGGTAATTATAATGCTACCACTGCAAAACTTTATACGGATCTTGGATTTTTTACTTCAGATGAAGATATATGCAGTGATGTTTCTGATATTTTTAATTTTCTTACCGGGTACTCAAAACAAAAAGAATACAAAAAGTTATTTGTGTCTCCCGTTAACATGCGTGAAAAATTTCTTGAGCTGATCAAACGGGAAATTGAAATTGCGGCTTCAGGAAATGCAGCAAAAATAATAATGAAACTTAATTCACTGGTTGATCCGGCAATTATTTGTGCACTTTATGAGGCTTCAAATGCAGGAGTTGAGATTAAATTAATTGTAAGAGGTGTTTGCAGCCTGGTACCGGGTGTAAAAGATCTCAGTGAAAACATTGAGGTAAGAAGTATTGTGGGAAGATACCTGGAACACAGCAGACTATTCTATTTTTATAATAATGGTGCTGAAGAAATTTATTTAAGCAGTGCGGATATGATGCAGAGGAATCTTGATAGAAGAGTTGAAGTTGCTTTCCCGATTGAAAATCCAAAATTAAAAGATGAACTTATTAAAACATTAATTAAGATTTCGTTAAAGGATAATGTTAAAACAAGGATACTTCAGCCGGATGGCTCTTATATTTTTCCGCAGGTAAAAGAAACATCAAAAAAAGTTAATAGTCAGGAGTGGCTGATGAATCACGCATTAAAAGCAATGGGTGTAAGAAATCAAAAATCATTTCAAAAATAATATCAATTAAAACCAGATGTAGAAAGTTTTAAGGCAATAGTGTCATTTAGTTTATTTAAAAAGAAACAGGAAAGTAAAATGTTTGAGATCACAAAAAGTACGATTATAAATTCATTAAAAAGTTTGAACAGCGATAAGTTGAATACAAATTCATTGACTCTTAATTCAATAAAAAAATTTGAGTTAAATAATTCCGATTTATCATTGAAGCTTTCACTTAATACTGCAGATTCCGCAGATATAAAAAATGATATTATAAAGCATCTTAAAAAAGAATTCAGCGAACTTAAAAATATTAATCTTGAAATTTCGAGTAAGGGAACCTCCAAAGTATCAACACATAAAGACGCGCGAAAAGATGCGGTATTACCCGGAGTTAAAAATACAATTGCTATTGCAAGCGGTAAAGGCGGCGTTGGAAAAAGCACAGTTGCAGTTAATCTTGCAGTAGCACTTGCTAAAGATGGAGCGAGTGTCGGATTAATTGATGCTGATATATACGGACCAAGTATACCATTGATGCTTGGCTCCAATGATAAACCAAAAGTTTACCAGGCTGAAAATTCTGTAAAGATGATTCCGCTGGAAAATCATGGAATAAAATTCATGTCAATCGGTTTGCTTGTTGATGATAAAGCTCCTGTTATTTGGCGTGGACCAATGGCAAGCGGTGCAATTAAACAATTTATGACTGACGTTGATTGGGGCGAACTGGATTATTTAATTTTTGATCTTCCTCCCGGAACAGGCGATATACAATTAACTTTGGTGCAAACAATTCCTTTAACCGGAGCAGTTATCGTAACTACACCGCAGGAGGTATCTTTAATTGATGCAAGAAAAGCTCTTAAAATGTTTGAACGTGTAAACGTTCCGATTCTGGGCGTAGTTGAAAATATGAGTTATTTTATCGCCCCCGATACAGGTAACAGATACGATATTTTTGGATCAGGAGGCGGAGAAAAAATTTCCAAAGAACTTAACACTACTTTTCTCGGAGGTATTCCAATCGATCCGAGAATCAGAGAAGGCGGAGATGCAGGAATGCCAATGGTTTACGGAATACCGGATGCAAATGAAACAAATATATTGATGGAAATCTCCCGTAAGTTTACTGAACAGGTTAATATAAGAAATGCAAAAGGAACAGATAAAATTGAAATATTACTCGGCGATCAGGATTAATTTTGCTTTAAATATTTATTAAAACGATATTAACCACTACAGATTAATTGGTTAATTGAAAGTTTGATGAATAAATGGAAAACGAAGTACAAAAAGCTTTAAATAATATAAGACCGTTTCTGCAAGCTGATAATGGAGACGTTGAGTTAGTTGAAGTTACAGAAGATGGTATTGTAAAAGTAAGGCTAACAGGTTCTTGTGAAATATGTCCTTTGTCAATTATGACTCTCAGAGCCGGAATTGAAAGAGCAATAATGAAAGAAGTACCCGCAGTAAGAAGAATTGAAGCAGTAAGCTAATATCAGTATGGAATTATTTAATAAAAAAAATACCAAGATTATTCTTTTACTGCTGGGGTTTGTATTACTTTTTTATATATCATATCTGTTAATAAATGTTTTAATTCTACTCGCTGTTTCTGTACTGCTTGGATTTATATTTGCACCGTTTGTAAAATTTTTCGAAGGTCAGGGATTTACAAGAACAATTTCAACTTTAATAGTATTTACAATATTTGGTTTTTTATTTTATCTTGGACTCTCATTTGTAATTCCAAAACTTTTTTATCAAATGGATCAGGTTATAGTTTCGTTAAAAGATTTTTCTCTTAATGAAGAACTTAATTCACTTGAAAAGAAAATTCTCGGCATCTTTCCTCTTTTTAACAAAGGTGAGCTTTCTAAAAAAGTACAGGAAATTTTTGCTACTTCATTTAATGATGCAATAAATCATATAACAACCTATGTAAGCGGCATCGTATCAATTACAGCATTCCTCGTAATTGTACCATTCATAACTTTCTATCTGCTTAAAGACAGTGCTGTAATTCTAAAAGAATTAATACACATAGCACCAAATAAGTATTTTGAAATGTCTTATTGGATTTTAAAGCGAATTACTCTTCAACTTGGCAGATTTGTTAGAGGCTGGATATTTGATGCAACATTTGTGGGTGTAGCAATTGGGTTTGGGTTTTATTTTATCGGGCTGCCAAATGCTTTGCCTTTGGGTGTTATAGCAGGCATCGGTCATCTCGTTCCTTATCTCGGACCCGTAATTGGAGGTGTTCCGGCAATAGTTCTTTCAATAATGCAAACCGGTGATTTATCTCAGGTCCCCGTAATTCTGATGATATTAGCATTAACGTACACACTTGATAATGGTATTGTTCAGCCTTATGTTTTTTCTAAAAGTGTTGATATGCATCCAATCATTATAATATTACTTATAATTATTGGCAGCGAGTTATTTGGATTAATCGGAATGTTACTTGCTGTTCCCACAGCAACGGTAATTAGAACTGCTGCAACAGAAATTTATTTTGCTTATAAAAATTATTCTATTGCCAAATTATAGTTTTGAATAATTAAGCTTCTGCTTCTATTCTTTTTATAACATCAATTGAAGAAATGCCTTCAGCTTCAGCACTAAAATTAGTTATAATTCTGTGCCGTAATACCGGCAGCATTGATGCTTTAACATCATCAATATTAGGAGTGTATCTGCCTTGAATTATTGAACGTGTTTTAGCCGCAAGAACTAAATATTGTGATGCACGCGGACCGGCACCCCAGGTTACCCAATCCTTAACATACTTAGGTGCACTTCCATTAACGGGTCTGGTCATATTAGAAACTTTTACTGCAAACTCTATAACATTTGGGGCCACCGGCACTTTTCTAACAAGATCCTGAAAAGTAATAATCTCATTGAATGAAACAACCTTTTTTAAACTGGCTTTATATACACTGGTTGTAGTTTGAACAACCTTTATCTCCTCATTTACAGATGGATATTCCAGCCAAAGATTAAACATAAAACGATCAAGCTGTGCTTCAGGAAGCGGATATGTTCCTTCCTGCTCAATTGGATTTTGAGTAGCTAAAACAAAAAATGGTTCCGGCAGCTGGTATGTATTTCCTGCTGCTGTTACTTTATGTTCCTGCATAGCTTCCAACAATGCAGCCTGGGTTTTAGGTGGAGTTCTATTAATTTCGTCAGCAAGAATAATATTTGCAAAAATGGGTCCCGAAATAAACCTAAAATTTCTTTTCCTGGTTGCAAGATCTTCTTCCAGAATTTCTGTTCCGGTTATATCACTTGGCATCAGATCGGGTGTAAACTGAATACGACTGAACTTTAAATCCATTACCTCTGCAAGAGTTTTGATGAGTAAGGTTTTTGCCAAACCGGGCACACCAACCAGCAAACAATGACCGCGTGACAGCAGTGATATGATCAACTGATTAATGATTTCATCCTGCCCGACAATAACTTTTGCAATTTCAGATTTAATTTCTGATACTTTTTTATTTAGCTGTTCAACTAATTGAACATCATTATTATCTGAGTTTAATTCGCTCACTTAAAATCCTGTTAGTTTTAAATTCTTACTTCCCAATAGATTTTACTTTTAATTGATTCAATCCATTTAGTGTATTCCTGCTGCTTTTTGTTTTCATCAGCAAGTTTTTTCACTTCGGCATAATCTTCGGTTAAACTTGCTTTGTGCTGCGGAATTCTTGATTGCAGCCATACAATATGATATCCATAGGTACCGGGAGCGTATTCCAATCTTCTTGGATAACTGATTTCACCCTGCTTTAATTTTCCAACTGCATCCAGCAAAGCTTTATCTAACTGGCTGATATAAAAGCTTCCTAATTCACCGCCAAAAGGAGCGGTCTCTTTATCTTCGCTGTATTTTTTTGCAAACTCCTGAAATGTTCCAACTCCTTTTTGAATACTATCTCTTATCTCTGAAAGAAAATCAATTGTCTTCAAATCAGCATCTTCATCAGCTTTAATCTTGATAAGAATGTGACGTGTATGAATTGATTCACCACGTTTTTCAATCATCTGAATAATGTGATATCCTACGGGAGATTCCACAACGCCTGAAGTCTCACCGTTATTAAGTTTAAATGCTGCTTCTTCAAACTCTGGATAGAACACTCCTTTTTTAACAAATCCAAGATCACCGCCCTGTGTTGCACTTCCCGGATCATCAGAATATTTTTTTGCAAGTTCGGCAAAATCTTTTCCGGCTTTTAATGAATCCAGCAACGCAGCAGCTTTGTCATAAAATTTCTTTTTCAATTTCTGGCTTGCTTTAGGATTCTGGAAAATATGAAAGATGGTTACCTTTTCCGGAATCACTCCGATACTATCTTTATAAGTATTAAAAAATTCTTCAACTTCCCTTCTGCTTGCCTGCACTTTACCAAAATTTTTTTCCTGCAGTTTTTGAGACATCAAACTTTTCCGTACTTCATCGCGTAATTCTCTTTTTATTCTGTCGATACTCATTCCATAAATTTTTTCAATGTTGGCAATAGATCCATACTGCTGAACAAAGGAGCTAATTTGATAATCAATTCTTTGATTTACTTCATCTTCGGTAACGGTTATAGAATCAAGATCTGCCTGTGCATAAATTAATTTTTCTTCTATCATTGATTTGAGAAGCTGATCTTTCAAACCGGGAGTATTCGGATCGATTTGCCTTTGTGATGCATAAATTGCCACCTGAAAATCAAGTTCACTTTGCAATATTATTTCATTATCCACCACAGCAACTATTTTATCAAGTGCAGTTTGAGGAAAGTTATTAACAGCAAATAGTAATATGATGGCAGCGATTATTATTTTCATTATTTTATCTCGATTTCATTTTGGGAATAAAGTTCTTTAAGATACTCTTCAACAAGCGCTTTTTTCTTTTCAGCTAAAAACCTTTGTCTAACTTTTGATTTTATCACATCAAACGGTGGAATGGACTGTTTACCAAATTTATTTAGCAATTGAACAATTGAATAATATCCAGGTTTTTCTGTAATTACAATGCTAATTTCTTCCGGGTAAAATTCTTTAATAATCCGCGATAGCTGTACAGGATAAATATTGTTTTCTTCAACCAGATCATAAACAGAATTTTTTAGCATAGAGGAATCACCTGCAAACACATTAGCTGATTTTGTCCAGTCACTTTCCAGCGCAAGCGTTCTGAATTTGATTGCTTTTTCTTCACTGCTAAATGCAACTTTGTTTATCAGATACAAATCTGATGCTGCAAGGAAATAATTTTTATTCTGCTCATAATAATTTTTAAGATCATCATCGGAATAATTAATTTCTTCACCTGATAAAAAATCCTCAATCAACATTGCAGAAGCCAATTGATATGAAGATTTTTTCAAAATGTTTTTATAGTCATCCAGTTTTGTAATGCCTTCAGAAGATGCTTTTTGAAATAGTATTTCCTGATAAATCCAGTTTTTAATTATCTGATCTTTTTGAGTAGAGTTTAGATTTGAGGTATCAACCAGGGAAGAAAACTCCTCCCTGGTAAGATAAGAATCATTAACACGTGCTATAAAATCATCTTTCTTTTGTTCTTTTGTACAAGCTGTAAATGCAAGAACTCCAAAAAGAAATAATATTTTAGTTATCGTTTTGTTTAAATGCTTTTCGCAATTCATCATAATTAATTACAGGTGAATACGTTTTCTTTAAAGAATCGATGTACTCGTTCTCAAGTCTTTTGCTTTCAAATTCCTGATAAGCACCTGATACTTCTGCTTTTGCTTCTTCATAAGTTTTTAATCTTGCCGGTTCTTTTACATCCAATCTTAAAATAGAAAAACCACCTTGATTAGCAATTGGTTCAGTATAATCACCAACATTTTTTAGATTAAAAACAGTCTGAGAAAATTCTGAAGATCCAACTGATTGCAAATCATATTTACCTTTTTTCTCTTTTACCTGCGATTTTTCAGTTTTGGCTGCAAGAGAATCAAAACTTACTCCATTTTTTAACTGATTGTAGTAGTTATTTATAACGGAATCTTTTCTGGCAAATATTTCAGTAAAAGAAACTCTATCGGGCCATGCATACTTTTGCATATTCTTTTTATAAAAATCATAGAGCTTTGAGCTATCAACATTAACTTTATTCCAAACCTCATCTTCCTGAAGTTTGAAAATAAATATTCCATTTTGGTAATCCTTCATAAGATCGGCAAACTGAGCATCTGTCTTTTCCAGAGTTAATGCTTTTTCTTCAAGCAGTGCCTGTTCGCTAAGTTTATTTGCAGCCCTGTTTAATATATCTGTAGTAAATTTTTTACCACTGAATTCTGTATCTGATTTTAATTTAGAATAGAAATCATTTGCAGATTCTACATGATTGGCAAATGAATAAACCACTTCTGACCCTATTTTATCTGCATTTTTCATCTCGGCGCCAATTACAGATGAATCATTGCTGCTGGCCATTTGTTGAATTACTGATTCATTCAGCTTGTAGTTATATTCTTTTTTATAATCGTTAATTAAGTCTGCATACAAATCATTATAGCGTGTACGTTTTAACAAGGTTTTCAAATTATCTCTATCTGCATCAAAAGTAGGATAATCCTGTTTATCAGTAACTTTGATAATGTGCAGACCAAAATTTGTTTTAACAACATCCGATACCTGACCAACGCCTAATTTAAATGCAGCTTCATCAAACTCCTGAACCATCATTCTTCTTTCAAAGAAACCAAGATCACCGCCTTTGTCTTTTGTTCCGGTATCATCTGAATATTTTTGTGCTACTTCTCCAAAATCCTTACCTGCTTTCAATTCAGTTAACACACTATCCATAGTAAGTTTTGCGGCAGCAGAATCTACAACACCTTCCGGGTTCATATAACTTATCAAAATATGGCTGGCTCTTATTTTTGGTATTCTTGGTTTTTTATCGGTTACTTTAATTATATGATAACCAAATCTGGTATGAACAACTTCCGGATAAATATTTCCTTTTTCGGTTTTATAACATGCGTCTTCAAATTCAAAAGGAAGCTGACCGGCAGTGAAGTAAAAGATATCTCCGCCTTTTGTTTTTGAAAAATTATCCTGAGAATATTTAGCCACCATTTCTTCAAACGACTTACCCTGTTTAATACTATCTAAAATACTTTGGGTTAATTTCAGAGCAGCAGCTTCACCGGTAGAATCCGGTCTTATCATTAAATGGCTTGCACGGATTTCTGTTTTTCTTCTCTCATACATTTCTTTAACGTTTGGTTCTACTAAATACTTTTCAAGAATGTATGATGAACCAACTTTCTTTTTATAATCCTGTAATTCCTGAGCAAGGGCGGGATCATTCTGATATCCGCGGACATGAGCATCAGCCAGTTTCATTCTGAAGTTTGTATATAAATCTGCAAAATTTTTATAATTCTCAAAACTATCATCTGCAGCAACTTCATATCCGCCAACATTTTTAGCATAAGCTTTTTCAAATTCATCCATCGTAATTTGAGAATCATCATACTCAGCTATAACAATTTTAGAATGTTCAGGGGAACAAGAAGCAACCAGTATTGCTAATAAGGCAGTAAATAAAAAAGAAATCCTTAAAGACATTATTATCTCCTTCATAATTTTTACAAATTTAACTTTGAATTTTATTGATAGAGGGTTAGAAAATCAAGGTAAATTAAGGCTGATATATTTACTTTTTTAATATATCAGCCCGGTAAAATACTATTTAATTAAAGAGATCTTCAAAGTTCTCTCTATATTCTCTGCACTCAGTCTAACAAAATACATTCCGCTCGCAAGTCCGGAACCATCCAGTGTTACTTGAAAAGTACCGGGTTGAACATTTTGATTAACTAATGTTCTTATTTCATTACCTAAAATATCGTGTAATGTTATCTTAACAAAACTATTCTTTGGGATTGTATATTTTATATTTGTCGAAGGATTAAATGGATTCGGATAATTTTGATAAAGTTTGAAATCATTTAATCCATCAATTTCAACCTGAACCTCATTTGAATATTCAACAGAGCCATCAAAATCAACTTGCTTTAACCTGTAATAATATTTATTTGAGAGAAGATTGTTATCTACAAAATTATACGTTAAACGGTTTGTACTGCTTCCGCCACCCTGCACAAACCCGATAGATTCATAATTTGAATTATCAGTTTTTCTTTCAACCTCAAAACCATAGTTATTTGTTTCAGTAGCTGTAACCCATTTTAGTTTAACAACTCCATCTAAGTAATTAGCACTGAATGATGTCAGTTCAACCGGAAGCGGAATAAGGTTAATTGCATTTAAAGCATTAATTATTCCCCAGCCATATTGGTTATCCGGATTATTACTTCTTGTTGCAGTTGATCTTAACGCATCCAAAACTTCCATTGGTGTAAGTGAAGGATTTTTTTGTAAGATTAAAGCACAAACTCCAGCGGCAAGCGGGCAGCTAAATGAAGTACCACTACCTGATGAGTATGTGTTTCCAAATGAACTTGCATGAAAGACGTTTGAACCCATTGCCATTAAATCAGGTTTTATTCGTCCATCAAAAGTAGGGCCGACAGAACTGAAACTTGACCTGGTACCACTTGACGTAACTGCACCGATTGTAAAAACACTATCTCCATCTGCAGGAGCACCTAATGTGTTATGTGTGCTGGTACCATTGTTTCCGGCAGAATTAACCACAACGATGCCCTTTCCTGCAGCAAGATCCGCAGCTATAGTTATTATTGCTGTGTTACCATCCATATCCTGCCATGTGTAACTGGTATATGGAAAATCATAATCCAGATATCCCAACGAAGTTGATGTAACATCAACTCCAATACTATCTGCCCATTCAACACCTGCTACCCAATTATCTTCTTCAACAGGCGTTTCAGAATCAGTGTTTTCAGTTTTAGCCAGTATAAAATTAGAACCGTACGCTGGTCCAATTAGCTGACCCTCTTTAAATCCACCAATAATTGATAGCGTAGCAGTACCATGTGAGCCTTCGCCCATATCACCCTGGTTTCCAACGTTTGGATCATGATTTACAAAATCATAGGCAGCAATTATGTTCATAGAAGAAAAAGCTTCGTGCGGAAGATTATCAAATCCAGCATCCAAAACACAAATTGTAATTCCAGTTCCGTTATATCCCAAATCATGAACTTGAGGTACGCTTATTTGATTTAGTTGTGTAAATGAGCTTCCATAATTTAAAGTGTTAATACCTTGCGTCTGAACAGGGTTATCATTTTGGTTTTGAGCGGGTTTAAATTCTACATCATCATAATTCTTTGCAAATGTACCAACAACATCTATTTTTTTTACAAATAAATTTGCAGCAATCTGATATATTTCATTTGCACTGGCAAAGCCGCTGATTCCATTAAACCATCTTGATTTTTGTTTCAGCTCAAATCCGTTTTGAATTATTTGATTAACATAATTCTGATTAACCGGAAGATCTGTAAAATCAATCAAATTATTTTCACTTAAAACTTTTGCTCTTCTCTCCAATGATTTTTTACTAACCACAGTAAGCGGATTTGCAAAATAATGATCAAGATTATCTCCTTTGTCTGTAAAATATACCCATACCAGATATTTAT
>DASVGS010000395.1:0-2629 GCA_036379435.1 Ignavibacteriaceae bacterium | reverse complement strand
ATGAGTATGCTTCATTATTAAATACAGTATCAATTTTAGTGTAGATACCTTTTATAAAACCAAGTGAATCAGGTTCGGCTAATTTTACTCCGGATTTAATTGCTTTATTTCTATCATCACCGGCAAGAGCTAAAGTATTTTTATCCTCATCACTCAAGGAAATGTCAATCGGTGAATCCTGATCATCACCCTCACGCATATACTGCGCTTTGATGCTAAGTTTATCATTAAAAAGTTTTGTTGAAGTGCCTGCACCAAAAAAACTTCTTGCAAATTGTCTGTCAGTATATTCAAAATCAATACTTATTCTGCTTGCAGAAGTAATTAAACGGTTTGGTGTAAATGTTACTGTAGCATTTGAGTACTCGATTGTGTAATCATTATTTTCTCCACGCTTTAATTCAACTCCATCAAGAAAAACTTTTTCCGTGCCTGCAATAATTATGATATCACGTTCGTTGTTTAATCCACTTAACCGATAAGGACCCTGCACTCCATCCGATCCGTTAAAATTATTTGAATTAAATTTTCCTCTTGAATTTGCAATTGATATATATCCATTAACATCAGAAAAAGAAAATTCACCCATCAATCCCTGAAGTTTGCGATCGATAACACCAAACTCTCCAAATCGTTGTTTTACCTGATAATCGCCAAAAGTTCCCACAACATTCGGGTGTTTAACCTGAATAAAAACTTTATCAAGTTCTTCCAGTCGTTCTGTATTCCCTTCAGGCTGGATTGGAGTATTTTCATCAGTAAGTGCTGCAACTATTTCGATGTCATCCGAGATTCTGCCGGAAAGCTGTAACCGTAAACCGCTGTTTAGTGAAAAATCTTTTGTAGTTCCTACAGTAAAACCACGAACGATTGTTCCGCTTTTTTGCATATCCGAACCGAATATTGCTTCAGGTGTAAAACCACCTGAGGTTGTAAGTACACTTACGGTATCTCCGGATTTCTCATCAAACTTAACAACAAGGCTTCGTCTTTTGTATTCCTTTTTTAGAGAAAGTTTGAATGATTTGTAAGTAACTATTAATGTATCAAAAATTGAATATGGAAGTGAATCAGATAGCGTAAAAAATGCTTGTGAATAAATAAATGAATAATCATTTACATTAAGTCTTTTTGATTTGAGGTATAAAATCTCGGAACCGGGAATAATGTTAACTGATGAAATAGAATAATGATTTTGAAAATTTATAGGAATTGTATCTGTAACAACAATTGAGTTATAATCATTTTGTGCAGCGGCTTTACCTAACCAGAAGCATAAGATTATTATAATAATTTTAAAAAATTTAATAGGTTTCAAAAAGTAGTAGTTTTGTTTTTTGAAAACTAAATTAAGGCAAGTGCTTTATCAAGCCTATACTAATTATTTACCCACAATTAATCTCGTCCCTCGTTTGTTAGTTATGTAATACCATATCCATTCAATCATCACTCTAAATCGGTTTTTAAATCCAATTAAATAAAAAATGTGGATTGATGACCACATAAGCCATGCAAGGAATCCATAAAATTTAAATCCTTTTATCTCACCAACTGCTTTTGCCTTACCAATGGTTGCAAGATTACCTTTATCAATATATTTAAATTTAGTTCGGGATTTGCCTGACAATTCTGAATTAATAATTTTTGCAACAAACCTTCCCTGCTGCATAGCAACAGGTGCGGTTCCCGGTAAAATTTTGCCATTATCATCTTTTAATTGTGAAGCATCACCAATTACAAATATTTCCGGATGATCGGGAATTGAACAATCATTATTTACGGATATTCTGCCAGCTCTGTCCATCGGTATGTTTAGCTTTTGTAATAATGGCGATGCCTGATTGCCTGCGGCCCAAATAATATTTGATGTAGTTATAAATCCATTAGTTGTTTGCACACCTATTGAATTGACATCTTCAACTTTTGTGTTTTTTAGTATTTGTACACCCATTGCTGATAAATATTTTTCCGCTCTATCCACAAGTTTTTCCTCAAATGTATTTAAGAGTCTGGGAAAAGCTTCTATCAAAATTATTTTTGCATCTTCAGGTTTAAAATTTTTATAATCTTTAATAATGGTCTTCTTTGCAATTTCAGCAATTGCACCGGCAAGTTCCACACCGGTCGGACCTCCGCCAACAATAACAAAAGTCAGATATTTTATTTTATTTTTTACATCATTTTCTTTTTCTGCCAGTTCTAAAGAACAAATTATTTTTTCGCGGATTGTCACAGCATCTGTAAGGGTTTTTAATCCGGGCGCAAATTTTTCCCATTCATTTTTACCAAAATAGGAATGACGTGAACCGGGTGCTAATATCAGATAATCATAAACTAAATCAGAGTTTGTTAGTTTTACAATTCTCTTCGTTTTATCAATATCAATCGCTTCATCAAGTATTACTTTGGTATTTTTTTTATTGTTAAGAATTGATCGAATAGGAATTGCAATATCTGCCGGAGATAAAGCTGCAGTTGCAACCTGGTAAAGTAATGGTTGAAAAAGATGATGATTAGTTTTATCAATAATGGTTACATCAACTAATGAATCATCCAAAACTTTAGCCGCAGATAAGCCACCAAATCCGCTGCCGATTATTATTACTTTTTTCGAATTCATAGTTATTCT
>DASVGS010000394.1:0-2760 GCA_036379435.1 Ignavibacteriaceae bacterium | reverse complement strand
TATGAAAAACTTTCTGTTTAAGTTTCTTATGTGGTATGACTACAGAGAAAATAATATAAATTATAATGATAGTTCATAGATTTCTACTAATCTAAAATTTTTCTCCAGAAGATGGAGAATTTTTTTAGGTGAGATGGACTGTTTTTTTAAAGTACTGAAGATAAAACTTGTGCCAAAACTATTTAAATTAAAATATATAAAAATTAAATTAGAATAATGAGTTTAGATGTCGCATACTCCTACTGTATTAACTTGACGGAGCAGGAAAAACTTGAGATCGACAAACAAGTTCGGAAGAATAGAGCTGAATTAAAATTCGCTATTTTTTTCAGCGTTTTTCCGTTTTCAATCCCAAGTCCGTTTCCAATTATAAATACTCCATTTTATCCGGTTGACGGGTTTACCCCAACACAAATAGTAAGACACGTAAAACAACGAGCTGAAGCAGCTATAGATGAACAGTTAGCTCCACTGGCTCAATTGGCAGATGACTGTCAGGAAGCATATAAGATGTACAAAGTATCTAATGAAATGTCTTCTACATTATCTAAAATTTCCAAACAAGTTCGAAAAGATAAAGAAATTAGTAAATCTTTAGACAAATTGGAAAGACAATTAAAAAATGGTGAATTTCAGGCAGGCCGAGGAGCTGAAAAATTACCAGGAACGAAAGATGTTCGTTATATGCGAGCTGGGAATCAAGCTCGTTTATATTTCAGATATTCAGAAAATGGCGAAATCGAAAAGTTAGCCGAATCTAATAAAGATACACAACAAGCAGTGATTGATAATTTAAGAAAAAACTATAAATAATCCAATTTAATTCAAAAGAACTATCATGAGAGTCGAAAGCATTAATTTCTTAGGTCCCATTGAAGATATCGATGATATTTTTGATTATAATATGGATGTGTCCGTCAATTTAGAAAATGGTCGAAATTACGTAGTAGTTGTAGGGACTCCGAAAAATTTATTGAGATTAATGGAAAACGAGAAAAGTAATTTTCTATCTCCAGGAGATCCCATTGTAATCGTTCAAAGAATGACTAAGGAGGTTATTGAAGAGGCAATTCAAGCTTATGCAGAAGATGATGCATATTTTTTAAAGTTGTATGCTGCTCACTTAGATACTAAGACGTTAGACGTATTAAAAGATCGTTCTATTGCGAGATATAAACTTTTAGATGACCTTCTTGAAAAGGGTGAATCAATTGATATCGAAAACTACGATCTTATAGATTTTAATATTAATAATTTGTAAAACCCTACTCTCTTCGAAATAGATTTTTAAAATTTCAACAAATTTTGAACGAAGAGTGATAAATTATATCACTCTTCTTAATTATTTTATCTCATTGTCAACCACCCTTCACGGGCTTTATTTCGGCCTCTGAGAGGATATTCTCCTGGATCGAAATATTCCATTCCTTTTGAACCATATTACTGTTCATCTGGGGGAAACTCTAAATAAACACCAGGTTTTTGTTTGTTAATTTAACATTATGGCCTATTACTATTTATAAACAAGGAGATTTATGTTTCAAGAAATTCCCAAAAGGCTATGCAAGAGTCAGTTCCAAATCTCAAAAAGACAATTCGTCTTTGGAAGCACAGAAACAAGGAGTTCCAAAAAAAAAGATTCGTGTCGAAGTTGGATCTGCTGCTGATCCCATCAAAGAGCGACCTGTTTTTCAAAAATTAATGGAAGAAGAATTACAAGAAAATGATTTGTTACTACTACATTTAAGAAATCTGTCACATTCATAGCTTTAGATTTGCCATATTCCAACGATATGGCGGTCAATAAGTTAATTGCTACTAATGAAAATGAGAGACGAAAAGAACGGCAGCGACAGGGTATAGCAGCTGCTAAGAAGGCTGGGAAATACGCTGGCTGATTACAGCTGAAGTCCAGGATTTAAAAGAAACTAAAAATCTTTCCAGTACTCAGATAGCCAAAGTTACAGGTCGAGTCAGAAATACTATTTATAAAATTCTGAAACAGGAATTAAATTACATTCTATACAATCGATTAGTTAAACAGGAGAAAATAAATTCACTTTTCTAGTGCCCTGTATGCGAGACTAGGGTCCACTGCGTTACCTTTCCCAACTTCAATTAAACTCAATCTTCTACTCCTCTAACAAGATATTATTTATATATATATTTTTGCAATATATGTTATAATATATATTGTATTTAATTAAAATATTTCAAAAGGACTCTCACTTATGGATACTCGTTTACTAGTAATTGCTTTACCATTATTAGTTGCAGCATCATGGGCTTTATTTAATATAGGTCGTTTAGCGATTCAACAAATTCAACGTTTAGGCCGTTAATTCTTAGGAATTAAACCGAGAATGGAAAACTATCAGTTATATTTGACTTTTTAAAGAAATTAATATATCTTTTTAAGAAGATACTTAAAAAGTAACAATTAATAATTAATGGCTGTACCTAAAAAACGAACATCGAAATCAAAAAAAAATTCTCGAAAAGCTAATTGGAAAAGAAAAGGATACAAAGCTGCTCAAAAATCACTATCTTTAGCAAAATCTATATTAAAAGGTAAAACTACTAGTTTTGTATATAATTTATACGTTGAAGATGAATAAATCTTTAAAGAATTTTAAAGATTTATTTAGTTTAACACTTTGTATTTTCTAAAATCTTAAAAATATTTTCTAAATATATACCTATTAAATTTCTAAATTTTGTATAAATTAAAAATCAAAACGGATGTGGCGAAATTGGTAG
>DASVGS010000393.1:0-12596 GCA_036379435.1 Ignavibacteriaceae bacterium | reverse complement strand
TCACGAAAAAAAGTTATCTGAATTTATTGAGGTACAGAAGTTTTTTGATAACACAGATCAAATGCCGTATCATAATTTTCTCAAATCCTTTAAAGACACCCAATGAATGATTACATCCTAAAAGTTGAAAATGTTTCTTATTCTGTTACTGATAAAAAATTTTTTTCAGATATTCAATCGGTTGAAATACTTAAAAATATTTCTTTTGAGGTTGAAAGAGGAAAAGTACTTGGCATCTCAGGGCAATCCGGCAGTGGCAAATCAACTATGGCAAAAATATTGGCTGGCATTTATTTAACTTTCTCCGGAACAATAAAACAAAATTTTATAAAAGATTGGAATAAAATAATTCCTAATCCTGTTCAAATATTATTTCAAAATGATGGAGATTTAATTAATCCTTCCCGAACAGTAAATGATGTTTTAAATGAAGCTTTTGAATTAAAATTAAAAAAAAACAAATCATACTCTGCTGAGATTGATAGTGTGTTTAAACAATTTGATATCAATCCGAATTTGAAAGAAAGAAAGGGATCTCAATTAAGCGGCGGAGAAAAACAGCGTGTAGCGTTAGCAAGAATTGTAATTATAGAACCTGAAATTTTGATATTGGATGAGCCATTCTCTTCTCAGGATGTTGAATCTCAATTAAACATATTAAACCTTATTTATAAAATAAAAGTCAATTTTGGTTTAACTGTTATTTGTGTTTCGCATGATTTGAATATCTTAAAAAGATTTTCAGATAATTTAGTAATTATGTTTGATGGTAAAAATGTTGAATCTGGGGTAACACAAGATGTATTAAACAATCCTGTTAACGACTACACAAAATTTTTATTAAGCGCACAATCATTAAATCTCAGCGAAAAAGAAATTCATACCTTTTATAATAAATATGAGCAAAACTAACGCAATCAGAGTTCTTGAATCGCATAAAATAAAATTTGAAACTATTTCATATGAAGTTGATGAGACTGATCTTAGTGGAGAAACTGTTGCACTAAAAGTTGGCGCAAATCCAGAAACAGTTTTTAAAACACTTGTTTGCATTGGTGATAAAAATGGTTATGCAGTGTTTTGCATTCCTGTTACTCAGGAATTAAATCTAAAAAAAGCAGCAAAAGTAAGCGGCAATAAAAAAGTAGAAATGATAAAACTGAAAGATCTTTTCCCATTAACGGGTTATGTACGCGGCGGCTGCTCACCAATTGGTATGAAAAAACTTTATCCAACTTACATTGATGAAACTGCACAGCTTTTTGATAATATATATTTAAGCGCAGGTATACGTGGCACACAAGTAAAAACAAATCCCGATGCTCTATTAAATGTTATTGCTGCTCAATATGCTGATTTGATCTAAATATCTATTTAAAATTATTTACTCACAACTTTACAAATATTCTAATCCGCTGTTAACGGCGGACCAACTACTTGCATTTCATTATCTTCAAATACTTTAATTATGTCTTCTTTTGTTGGAGGTGAAGTCCAGCTATCAGTTATTTTAAAAAAATCTTCCATTTTGCCTGCTGGTTGATAAGTTACAATAACTTTACCGGTTTCTGTAAGTTGGATAAATGCATGCGGCACTTTTTTAGGAAGAAAAATTGTATCTCCCTGTTTCATAAAATGAATATCATCTCCAACTTGAAATTTATATTCACCTTCTACTATGTAAAACATTTCATCCTGGTAAAGATGGATGTGCAAAGGCGGCCCCCCTTTGGGAGTAAAACCGTTCTGTTCAAAAACTGCAAGTGCACCATCAGTATCTTTAGAAGATACTTTTAAATCAAGAACATTTAATGTTACACCTTTCATTTTTAAATGTTTACCAAATCTCGCTTCTCCTGCGTTAACCTTAAAACCTTTATATATTTTTGTCACTATCTTACTCCTAAAGTTTGTAAAAAATGTTAATGCAGCTAATGAAAAAGTTGTAAGCACAAATTTTTTTCGGTTCATGGTACTATCCGAAATTTTTTTACAATTAAATCTAAATGCAGTTTAAGATAAATTTACTTTCATAATCTAACCATCATTAAAAATTAAAGATCGCATAGATATTAATCCAAAGATGGGACCCAATGCCAAAATCATCAAAGCAAATGAAATGTTAGTAATTTCTATAAATTGATAAACAACCCACAGGCTAATGATAGTTGTTGCAAAGCCTAAACTACTAACTAAAGTTAATCCCGTTCCAACCAGTTCTTTGGGTGATTCAAGTGCTATTATTGCGGAGTACTGTGGTGAATCTCCGACTACCACAATACCCCAAAATATTAAAAAAATTAAAAAAATGTGGATAGATGCATCAAACATTATTGGAGCAATTAAACAACAAAAACAGGAAAGAAGAAGTTGGATGAATGCTACTTTTGCACTACCTGATTTTTGAGAAATTATTCCTCCAACTATACAACCTATACTTCCAAAAGCTATAATTAAAAAAGACCACAAAGAAATATTTAGTTCGCTTTTAGTGTTACTTAAGTATGAGATGAGTATAACTGGTACCAAGGCCCAGAAAGTATAAAGTTCCCACATATGCCCAAAATATCCTAAAGCAGCAGATCTTAACTTTTTATATTTGAAAATTGATATTACTGAAGCAATATTAAATTTTGTTCCCGATGATATATGAGGTCCATCAGTAACAAATACATACATCGCAATTCCACCAATTATTGAAAATCCTGAAATAATAAAAATTATCTTCTGCCATTCCAGGGAGCTTCCAATACTTTTTATCAAATGCGGGAAAGCCGTACCAAGTACTAATGATCCGACAAGAAAACCGATAGCATTTCCTAATTTTTCTTTATACCAACCGGAAGCTATCTTCATTCCAATGGGGTAAATTCCTGCAAGAAAAAATCCTGTAACAAAACGTAAAATCAGCAATGAAAGCAAATTAGAAGCAAGAAAATATATAAGTAAATTTGAACCCGCTCCAAGAATAGAACATATCAAAAAAATTTTTCTTGGAGAGTATCTGTCGGATATTGAAAGTACTGCAAACATCAGCGTTCCAAAAATAAACCCAAGTTGAACAGCTGATGTTACAATACCTGTATCTTCAATGCCAACATTCATTGCAGATTGTAAATCTATAATTATAGCATTACCGGCAAACCAAAGTGAAACACCCGCAAGCTGCGAGAAAACGATTACCGGTAAAACTATTTTGGGAACTTTCATCCAGAACTTTTTATGCTGTCGGTTTTATATTCTGGTTTACACGAAAAACATTTTTAGGATCATATTTATTTTTTACCTGAACAAGCCTATCATAATTTTGTTTATAAGAAGTTTTAACTCCTTTTTCTCCTTCATCCATAATAAAATTAATATAAGCTCCGCCTGCTGAAAATGGATGCAAAGCTTCATAATAATCTTTTGCCCATTTAGTTATTACATCTTTATTCGCAGGGTCAGGATCGATGCCAACAATTACCTGAGCCCAATTGGCATCTCTGTAAGCCCAGGGAGTATCGCTGTTGCCAGCATCTTGAGCTTTTCCATTTATTGGATAAATATGAATTTGGGATAAAGGAGTTGGTAATAGATTTCCAAATTTGGAATGCATTTTAATCGCTTCATCCGGAATTTCATTAATAAAATCTGCTTTCCAATACCACTGCAAACCAGAAGGCAGCAAAGGATCAAACAGACTATTTAAGGCTGGATGAGGCATTGGTCCAATATGCTCAAAATCCGGTTTCATATCGCGCACGGGTTTAAATGCTGCTTCTGCATTTTTATGATCTCCTAAATAGCACCAAACAATGGCACACATTTTTTTGCCGCCCAGCGCTTCAGGAAATGGTGGACTTGGAACGGTTAAAATTGCAAAAAAACCATAAAGATCTTTATCAGCTTTTAAAATAAATTCACGATACCACTTTAATACTGAGTCCATTTTATCGATATGCCAAAGTGTTGGTCCGGCAATATTCGTATGCACCGGATGTCCTTGAAATAAAAAGGAAGTGACTACTCCAAAATTTCCACCGCCGCCTCTCACAGCCCAATACAGATCTGAATTCTCTTTACTGTTTGCAGTAACAAATGATCCGTCAGCCAGAACCATTTCTACTTCAAGAATACTATCGATAGTTAATCCAAATTTTCTTGTTAGATATCCTACACCACCGCCAAGTGCCAATCCTCCAACACCTGTGGTTGATACTGTTCCTGTTGGAATCGCTAATTTAAATTGATGAGTAGCATGATCAACGTCTCCCCAGACTGCACCTCCACCTACTCTTACCGTGTTGGATTTCTTATCGACGTGCACAAAATTTATATTGGAAAGATCGATGACCAATCCGTCATCACACACACCTAATCCACCTGCATTGTGTCCACCTCCTCGGATTGACAACAACATACCATTATCTCTTCCAAAATTTACTGCACTTATTACATCGGCCACGTCTTTACATTTTGCGATTATTCTTGGCCGTTTGTCTATCATTGCATTGTAAACTTTACGAGCTTCATCGTAATTTTTATCACCGGGTTCAATTATATGTCCTCTAAAACCATTTTTTAAACCGCTTATATCAAGATCTTTACTCATGTTTTGCCTCCTAAAAGTATTTTTGAATTAATTAGTTATTACTTGTTGAATAAAAGATTACCTCATAGAATGTTAAGGAGGAAACAACTGCTCAGCAGTTAAAATATCAGAGATGAGAATTGATTTAAGTACTAAATTTGATTTCATTATAGTCAAGCTATTTTAATACTCATAAAAATTTAAATCTGAATTTATTATTGAACGTAATTATAATATCTGGAATAGAACAGGTGGGGATAGCGTAGTTAGGGCTATAGACCTTTTTTTCCCAAGCTAATGTTTTTTTGATTTTGCGTTATAACATTATTTATTTTTTTATTAAAAACAAGAGAAATGTTCTGTAAAACCAAAGATTGAATAATAAATATCCGTTTTAATCAATAATAAAATGTAAACGTGATATAAAACAATTGGATGAGTAATGGATTATTCTTTGATGATTACTTATTAAGAGAAAAACGAATAATATTTTTGTATGATCTAATAGCAGCAAAATTTTAAAATGGTGCCGGTCGATTATTTCTTCACAGGGAGAATGAAGAAAGAATGGAAAAACCATCTCGACCGGCATCAAATATTAAAAACAAATATCAGAAATAACAATACTTAAATTTTAAGTAATTAAATACTTATCATAGACTTATATCATAATAAAAGTTTACTGATAAATCTATCTGAGTAAGAGCATTTTTTTTATATCAGTGTAAGATCCAGCTTTGATCCTGTAAATGTACATACCACTTGGAAGCACTTTACCAAATCCATTATTCCCATTCCATTGAATCGTATACTCACCTGCTGTTTGCATTTGATTAACCAGTGTATATACTTTTTCACCAATCGCATTAAAAATTTCAAGAGTTACAAATTCAGATTTTGGCAATTGGTATTTTATTAATGTACTAGGATTAAATGGATTAGGATAATTTTGCATCAATCCAAATGTTAAAGGCAAATCAGTATTTTCATTCTCAACACCCACAGGCTGCTCTGCTATATATGAGCTAATCATTAAATTGCCAGCTGGAAAATTTTGCCATCCAGTGCTTGTCAAATAATACATTCCACGACCTGATATTGGTTGATTTATATCCGTGCCTATTCCCGGTTCACCGGGTGTAAGTGAAAGATAGTTTACAACCACCCAAAAGTCTCCATCTTCAAACACTGGTGGTTCATGACCGGGTAAAGTTAATATGATTGGTGCAACACTGCCTGGAACTCCGGATGAAACTCTGTAAGGACCGGCGACTACTTTACCAGGAAATCCAATACTATCAGCCTGAACTGTAAAATCAAATGCGCCACTACCATTAACAAGTGTTTGTAATCTAACTACTCTTGCGGGATAGTAGTCTGGAGTATATCTTAAAGCAAATTTATTTTCTTCAAAAGAAAAACTTACAACATAAAATGCTTCCCAGCTATCGTCATCATATTTAATTTGGGTTAATACTGGATCATCACATGCAAAAACTCCGTATGCAGGTGATAACGGACCCATTAATGTATCAGTTCCATTAGTTATAAAAGCTTCCAGTTTATACTCATACCATAATCCGCATTCTACATTTTGATCGAGATATTGCTGCGTGCCTGAAGTAAGTGTAGTAATAAATTGTCCGTTCTTATAGATATTTATATATAATGGTGATGATAATGGTTCATTATTTAATCCAAATTGTGGATCAGTAAATGTAAGTTGAAGATCATTACCCTGTCTATTAACAACAATATTGGATGGAATCTGCGGTGGAGCTTCAAGCGTTATATCAATATTAACATCTCCAAAATATTGTGGATTAAATACACTATTCATTGATTGTGGCCACCATCCATTAAAGATTGCAGCACCGGCATTACGGGCAATCATGAATCCACCAAGTCCGACCGTTCTTTCTGGTCCATAAACCTGCAATTCATAACCATCATTAAATCCCATTGGAATTGCAACTTCACCCTGAACATAACCAGCATTATCTGTAAATCCCACCTGTGCATCAGGAATTGTGATTACATCTCCAACGCCACCGCCTGTAAAGATTTTTCTAAATCTTAAATCAGATCCTGAAGGATGCCAATAAGCCCAAAAGTTTCCTTCCTGAAGAACAGGAAGAGATCCATTTGGTTCAAATGCATTATTGTTGTTGTCATCAAAATACAATCCAAATCCTTCGTTATCATCAAGCGCGGTATTTAAAAAATCTTCTCCGGCTATATAAAGCATGTTTGTATTTGCATTAAACTTCATATACATAAATACAGAGCCTTGTGGTAACGGAACGCCGCCGCCGAACCCGAAGACATCTGAAACATCTATCTTAATTGCATCATCCCATTCACCGGTTTCTATGATTCCATTTACAGTCGGAACAACTCCGCTTGGAACAACTACGTTGAAGGTTAATAATGAATCACTTACCTTTCCAAGAACCTCATTGGAGTAAATGCTTTGTCCGATAGAATTGAAAATATTTATAACGTAATAATAATTCCTCAATGGAAATACTAATGAATCATTATAACTTGTTTCGGTAGAAACAATTGCGGCTATTTTTGAATATGGACCGCCAGAAACGAGACTTCTGTATATTGCTATACTATCTATAAAACCATTGAAACTATTTTCTGTTAGAATTGATTTATTCGAATTTGATTTGCTCATTATGGAGTTACTTGAAATTAAATTTTCATCTTCGAAAAAATCACCAACCGCTTTTGCTGATTCAATCAATCGTTTGTTGAATTTATAAAATGGTGGATTTATCCAGCTTAACATTATTGCCTTTGGCATAGTTGTGCTTGCGCTTAGTACTGGCGGTTGAGTTACAAATGGATTGATTGAAAAATTAACGCCAGTTGTAGTGTTACCATTAGTTACGTTAACATTATTTACTGCTGAATATTCATATCCGGGTTTTTCTGCTGTTATAGTATAACTGCCAGCAGGAATATTTTTAATTATATAATTACCCATAGAATCAGTAACCGCATTTCTTTGAGTACCAGTTGCACTTACTAATACACCACTGTTATCTGAGGATCCAGTTAATGTTACGGTGCCACTCACATTTCCTCCTCCCAGATCAACCTGTAGCAAATAAGCTAATCCGCCACTGCCAAACTCTCGTGCATGTACTGCTTTACCACCCGCAAATACTCTATGTCCATCGTGACTAATATCTACAGTAAAAAAAGAACCCGGTGTAACCACTTCATAAGCTAAATCACCAGTCTGAACATCAAAGACAAACAAATCCGGTTTAACATGATTTAAATCTCCCCACGTAACGGCAGCAGCAACTTTGCCATCATCAGATAAAGCGATGTCATCGACCAGATCACCTGCACCAGTATATATCCATTTTGGTATACCGTTCCCATAAGTATCAAAGGCTATGATCGATCCATCATAACCTGAAGAATAAAAAATTAATGTGCCTGCAACAATAGTACTACCGTCTGCAGAAATATCTACTGAGGAAGCCCAATTAGTGAAAGCACCAGCGGGAACTCTGTACTGCCATAAAAGCTCATATTGATTTGTTGAAGAGTTAAAATTTCTTGTTTGAATAAATCCACTGTTATCAGCAGTTACAATAATTTTTCCATCACCGCTTATAACAGCGGGAGCTTCAGTGTTATCAACAAAACGATGCCATATTACGGCACCGTCACTACTATTAAGCACATAAATATGATTACGTCCGTTAATAACTACTTTATTTCCTGAAGCAGCAATATTAACTCCAGCCCAATTTGTAATTTCATTTTTCGGCACCTCGAGAGTCCACGCAACCACTGGTGAGCCTCCGGTAAGGTTTAGCGCAAAAGCAATGGATGTGTTGCCATTACCAACTGCATCGGCAAGAAAAACAAGAAAAGTATTATCTCTTGATATACTTATTTGTGTAGCATACAATGTATCAGGCATTGTCATTTGATATTTGACAGAACCGTTAAGATTATCCAGCAGATAAAAATCTGTTCCCTGAGTTGCAGCAATTAGTAATCCGTCATCACTTACTTCAACCACAGGATCATATGGTACAGTTGATTTTTCCCATAAAGGAATATTGTTTACATCTGTGTAACGCGAAACCCGCATATTATTTAATCCCCAGGCTACAAGAGGTACTGCTCCGTCTCCGTTAAGTTCAGTTCTATTAGCTATAGCCGCGGCATCCTGAAAAGACCAAATAACATTTCCATCAAGAACATATCTATCCGTACTCTTTTTATTCGGAACTACTGCGTTATCTTCCAAAGAATTATTTAATGATGTGACTTTTTGAGGAGTTGTTTGAAGTAAAATATTATTTCCATCATAAACTTTTTTTGTACCCAAAAATTCTTTTTCCTGGCCAATTATAGAACCCGAAGCAAAAAGAAAAAACGACAAAAGTAAAAACTTAATAGAAGCGATCCGTAAATTATTTTTCATACGCACCTCTAAAGGAAATAAGTTTAATAATAAATTAGTTAATGAAGATTTAGAGTGTTGTCTCTCCGAAAATGATTAACGTAATAAATTTAATTTAATAACGATTGAAAGACAATATGGATTTTTGATATTGGCAGAGGCTAAAAAAGTTTTAAGGACTGGCTGAATTAAATTAGCGGGCTAACTTCCTAAATAATTCAACATCTTCACGTGTAGTAATTTTAAAATTAAAAACAGAGCCTTCAGCAATATTAATTTTTTTACCAATTTTCTTTACCAACATAGATTCATCGGTACCTAAGTATTTTTCTTTCTCTGCTTTTCTCAATGCTTTACTTAAATCTTTGTACTTAAATATTTGCGGAGTTTGCACATAGTAAACCTCATCACGATTTAGATAAGTAATTACGGAACTTTTCCCTTTTACTAATGTATCTTTTGCTTTTATACACACCAGAGAGTTGCCCTTTTTATTAGCTACTTGTATCGCGTTTGTTAAAACATGATCGGGTAACATAGCACGCGCAGCATCATGAACAACTAATAAGTCATCATTATCTGCTTTGGATGAAAGAAGCGCATTATAAACGGATTGTTGTCTTGTAGCTCCGCCTTCTACAATTAGCTTTACTTTTGATAGTTTATATTTTTTTACGATTCTTATTAGAAGAGAGAAGTATTCAGGTTCTGAAGCAATTATTATTTTATTTATGTTTTTATTTTTCTGGAAAGTCTGAAGTGTATAAACAATAATTTCCTTACCATTAATTTTAACAAATTGTTTAGGAGTGGCTAAGCCACTCCTTAAACCTTTACCGGCGGCGGGAATGATTGCAATTATACTCATACAATCATCATTGCATCGCCATAACTTAAAAAGCGATATTTTTCCTTAAGTGCTTTTTTATATGCTTTCATTACATTTTCTGTTTCACCAAGAGCACTAACAAGCATTAACAATGTAGATTCAGGTGAATGAAAATTAGTAATGAGTTTTTGTGTAACTTTAAAAGAATAAGGAGGATAAATAAATTTATCAGTCCATCCTCTTCCCGGTTTCAAAAAACCATCGGCGGTTGTACTTGTTTCCAGTGCCCTGCACGCACTTGTACCAACAACCACGATATTGTGTTTAGCATGCATTGCTTTATTTACAACTTCCGCTGTATGTGCTGATACTTCGTAATACTCAGAATCCATTTTATGTTTAGTTAGATCTTCGACCTCTACTGGTCTAAAAGTTCCCAATCCAATGTGAAGAATAACCGGAACGATATGGATTCCTTTCTTTTCAATTTTCTCAAGCAGCTTGGTTGTAAAATGTAATCCGGCAGTTGGTGCTGCAACAGCACCATCAACCTTAGCGTAAACTGTTTGATAATTTTCTTTGTCTTTAGGCTCCGGTTCTCTTTTAATATATGGAGGTAATGGAGTTAATCCAATTTTTTCTACAGCCTGAAAAACATTTCCCGGTTGATTGAATCTTACTGTTCTGCCTCTTGATGTTGTATTGTCGATGACTTCGCACCAAAGATTATTATCAAAATAAATTTTATTACCAATTCTGACCTTTCTTGCAGGATCAACAATTACATCCCAGATGCAATCTTCCTTATTCAACTCTCTTAAAAGAAAAACTTCAATTTTAGCCTGAGTTTTTTCTTTCTTACCAAACAGTCTTGCCTGAAACACTCTGGTTTCATTCACAACAAGAACATCACCCTTTTCCATATAATCAATTACATCCGTAAACTTTCTATCTTCCATCTCGCCGGTATCTTTGTGCACAACCAGCAATTTAGATTTATCACGGGGGCTAACCGGATATTTTGCGATAGAAGTTTTTGGCAAGTTATATTTGAAATCTGATAGCTTCATTATCTCTACCTTCTCTTATTATTTTAATTATCGGTTGTCTTAAAATATTGTTATCACAATTATCACACTGTTCAGAGTCGAAGTGTGACGATCGTAATATATCAGCCTTCGACAAACTCAGACTGACAAATAATATTTTAGGACAACCTCATTTACTTACTATTTTTTCTTAGATACTTTTTTCTTTGTTGCAACTTTCTTTTTAGCTAAAGCTTTTTTAGCAACTGTTTTTTTTGATGAAGCTTTAGCAGATTTTGCATTCTTCATATCTTTAACAGCAGCCTGTGCAGCGGCTAATCTTGCGATCGGAACACGGAAAGGAGAACAACTTACATAGTTCAATCCGATCCTATGGCAAAACTCAACTGATCTTGGTTCACCGCCATGCTCACCGCATATACCAATTTTTAAATCAGGTCTAGTACCACGTCCGCCTTTAACTGCAATTTCCATCAACTTACCAATTGCATCCTGGTCTATTGATTGGAATGGATCTTCAGGAAGAATTTTCTTTTCGAGATACTCGGGTAAGAATCCGCCTATATCATCTCTTGAAAAACCAAACCCCATTTGTGTAAGATCATTAGTTCCAAATGAGAAGAACTGTGCTGTTTCAGCAATCTTATCAGCAGTTAAACAAGCACGTGGAATTTCAATCATTGTTCCTGTTAAGTGTGCAATTTTCTTCAATCCAAATTTTGCACAAACTTCTGCATGAACTCTTGTTACGATTTCATACTGATGATTGATTTCATTTACGTGACAGGTAACCGGAATCATTATTTCAGGAAAAGGTTTCTTTCCTTCTTTTAATAACTCAGCGGTTGCTTCAAAGATAGCACGAACCTGCATTTCTGTAATTTCAGGATATGTTATTCCAAGACGCACACCTCTATGTCCCATCATTGGATTGTTTTCATGCAATGCATCTGCACGGTTGTTCAACTCTTCAAGAGATATTCCAAGGCTTAAAGCAAGTTTTTCTCTTTCTTCAACTCTTTGAGGAACAAACTCATGTAATGGCGGATCAAGTGTTCTGAATGTTACCGGATATCCATCCATTGCAGCCATCGTTTCCTTAACGTCTTTTTTAACGTAAGGGAATAATTCATTTAAAGCTGATATTCTTTCAGCTTCAGTTTTTGAATGAATCATCTTACGAAGTTTGAACAGCGGTTCTTCAGAATTTTTTCCGTAGAACATATGTTCTGTTCTAAAAAGTCCGATACCTTCTGCACCAAATGCTCTTGCACGTGCTGCATCTTCAGGAGTATCAGCATTAGTTCTTACTTTTAACTTTCTAACATCGTCGCATAATTTCATAAATGCCTGAAAGTCAGGATTTTCTTCAGCAGCTTTGATCATAGGAAGTTCACCCAAGTAAACTGAACCCTTGGAACCGTTAAGAGTTAACCAATCACCTTCTTTAATTGAAACATCACCAACAACAAAATATTTTTGATCATAATTCATTTTAATTGATCCGGCACCAACGATACAGCATTTGCCCCATCCACGAGCAACAAGTGCAGCATGTGATGTCATTCCACCACGAGCAGTTAATATAGCCTGTGCAGCACGCATTCCTTCAATATCTTCAGGATTTGTTTCCTCACGAACAAGTATAACTTTTTTACCTTCTTTAGCCCACGCAACTGCATCATTAGCAGAAAAGACTAC
>DASVGS010000392.1:0-2677 GCA_036379435.1 Ignavibacteriaceae bacterium | reverse complement strand
ATAGCAGAAAAAAAAGCAACGCTTCTATGCGCATAGAAGCGTTGTATGTTTACAAAGGTAAAATATCTTTTCATTATAAAAAAACAGTATTTAGGGATAAAAATTGCAATTAAACCGACGATATTTTTCCCGGATAATATGCAAATTATTTCTTTAGGATTATGTATATAAAGCGCGTAATCCTTATTTTAGAATGTTCTTTCTTTGCCTTGAAGCAAAGAAAGAACCAAAGAAAATTCAAGACTGACGAAAAATGACTAAAATTTGCTCCATTCCGCTACGGAAAATAATGCTCCGGTTAACATTTGGCCAAGATGAACTTTTCCTTTACTCAGCATCTGCTCAAATCCAACCATATTTTCCGTTTAACGCTCCATTCTGCAAATTTCTTAACCCACGCCTTAGGCGGGGCAGGCTGTCATTTTTCTAAGGTCACTATAGCAAAGCCATGATTTCCATAGGCTACGCGAACAAAATACCTGATTTAATTAAATTATTTGCGTCATGATTTGCATGTTGTAGTCAGCCCTTCGTCAACTTCGTTACTGCAAACTGAATTCCGACAGATTTCTTAATTTGAAACCGGATGCTGCACTTGTCTGCATAGCTTTTAAAATGTCCGTTGTATCCATTTCTACTTTTTCATAGATGGTTTTTCCGTCTTTTAAAAGCAAATCGGGACTGGTGTAAACAATTCGCTTAAATGCTTTTAATGCATCAGAAGCATTATTGTAATTCCCTTTTTGCACTTCTTCCTGCAATTTATTATAGGAAGTAGAAACATCCGGTATGTTAAACCAATCATCCCGATCCTTTGCAGAGGAAATTTCAAATACCATATAAGGATAATCTTCTATTGCGTTGCCGTCTTTTCCTACAAGTCTGAAATCTTCTTTATCAATGATTAAATCGCCGGCATTAATTTCATCTTTATTCGCTCTTATAACCACGAAATACCCTGTTTTTACTTTATCTAATTCTATATTTATGCCTATTTCTAAAACGGTGTCATCATTGCTTCCCGTTAACAAGGCAATGCCATCTTCCAAAGGTTTTATATAAGGCAGCGCTGTGCTTATAAAGGAAACCCCTCCCAGCGAAGACATGCCGGATAATAAATTAATAAAAGGGGCAGCCAGGTCCGCTTCTTTAATTGAAAACAGGCCCACTTCCATTTTGACATCAGCACCCCGGTAAGGAACCGGGCCTAATAATCTCCGGTTTAAATTTACGACCCTGTCAATTCTTGCACCGTCTAACTTTTCTAAATTACCGGGAGTTGTTACATAATTAAAGCTTGCCGGTTTACCTGCAAGATGTGCGACTTCGATATGACTATGAACTGTTGCATAAAATTTTGCAAGCCCCTTTCTTACATTTACTATTCGCATTGATTTTAGAATAATACTAAGGTATTCTTCATTCGGGTTCAGAATTTTGACCTCAGGATTACCCGGTGTGTTTTCAATGGGCAGTTGAGAATAAAACCAGTCCTTGGTCTTGTTTGTAAAAATGTTTGCTAACCATCCCATAATTTTTGTTTTTAGTATGATTAAAAAGTAAGATTATGCGCTTTAAAAACGGATGCTGCCCAAATCCATGCTGAAAATTCTTTAACTGCATTGATTTCAGTTCTATAAAAAGAAAATCCCAGCACATTTTCCCCATAATCAATGAGAGCGGAACCTGAATCTCCGGGATTTGTAATAGGATTTGTAAGGACCTTTACCTGATTATACGGGTCGAAATACATAATGTCCGGAGACCAGCCAATCACATTGGTATCTGTTTTGGCTCCTTCCTTGTTCATAAAATAACATTTTTCAAATTCTCTTGGAGTCGTTCCCTGCAATGGGCCTTTGGCATTAAGAATATCCGCGATTTGTGATTCCGTTACATCTAATCGTACAAAACAACTATCACTGATATGATGAACGGATATAACTGTGCCTGCTATCCCATTTATTTTGACCTTTGTTTTCCCGACTTCCACATAAGAATTTGGAAAGCAATGTAAACAAATGGTAACTCCAAAAATGCCCTGACTGTTTTTCGTATATACACCGGCGAGTGACTTAACCACATCCCCTTCTTGTAAAAAGACCTTATGAGGAGTAGTCGGGCAATAACAGGTAAATACTTTTTTAGGTGGCTTGCAAATAATCATGGGCCATTCGGCATTCTCAATACCATATCGCAAAACTTGTGGTTCAAACGTATTTAAGACCTGCTCTTCAAAAACTTCCGTACTCAAACCTGTTGATTCTCTTAAATCTTTAAATGCAGGAATTAAAGTACTTCCTCTCCCCGAAAATCCAAAAGTTTTCCGGTTTGCCATAGAGTTTTTCATTTTTGAATGCCATATTCCATATCCTGAATTTATAGATTTTTCGGTGTTGTTTTTTGAAGCATCCATATAGACGGGTTCTTCTGAAGTGAAAGTAGGGTCAAATACCAAAAGACAATATTTATTATTCCCGAGGCAAAGCAAATATTTTTCCAGGTGAGTATTTAAAGAAGGATAATTGGAAATATTTTTAACCGCTTTAGGGTACAGCTTGTTGGATAAGTCCGGAGACTCCAGCAGGGTTTGCCAGGTAGTAGTTATGAGCATAGGATTTGCAAAAGCAAATCCGCCTAAAGCATTATTTAAATGGTCAAACTTTGGGCTGTTCCA
>DASVGS010000391.1:0-6764 GCA_036379435.1 Ignavibacteriaceae bacterium | reverse complement strand
AGAGCGTACCGTTGTAATAAACAATCATAGTAAGTTTATCAAGCTCCTGCGGAACAATAAAAATCGACGAATCGGACATAAACTCAAAATATTGAATTTGATTACCCGTGTAAGGATTTCTAAAAATAATTGCAATTATTAAATAAGGTGAAGCTAAATTCCAATCCCAATCAACATATAACTGATTCGAATTAGTTTCATAACTAAGATCAAAGTCATATGCAAACGCATCTGCCCAATAACAACCAAAACGAATATCTTTTAAAGTTGTTAGCGTTGAATCAGTGGGTAAAACCAATCTTGCGCCAAATTGTCCAGTTGGAACTTGAGGAACAACAACTTCACCTAATTGAGGATCAAGTCCTTCTGTACCAAAAGGATCTTTACCAATAATTAATTCTTGCGAGTTGTTGAACTCATCCGTTACTGTAAAAGTATATTCAACAGACGCAGTATCTTGTGCTTGAAGTGAAAATGAAGAAATTAAAACAAAAAGTAATGCTAACTTTTTCATAACTCAACTCCCTGATGAAAAGTGTACATCAAAAGAAACAAATTCTCAATTCAATTACAAGTGTTAGCAGGAATTTATTTAATTTCGTTTTGTCAATATCAAACAATAAGAATTTTTAGAATTATGAAAACAAAACTTGAAATAGCAAAAAACTGGCTGCCGCGGTATACAGGTACTGCAATAAATGAGTTTGGAGATTATCTGCTTCTTACAAATTTTCAGAATTATGTGGAAAAGTTTGCGGAAAGATTTAATTGTGATATTAAAGGTATTGGCAGACCAATGCAGACGGCAACAAACTCAAATGGATTATCAATTATTAATTTTGGTATTGGCTCTGCAAATGCTGCAACAATTATGGATCTTCTTGTAGCTAAAAAACCAAAAGGAGTTTTGTTTCTTGGTAAATGCGGCGGATTAAAACGATCAACTGAAATCGGGCATTTTATTCTGCCTACTGCTGCAATTAGAGGGGACGGAACAAGTGATGACTATAAACCAAAAGAAGTTCCTGCTTTGCCTTCGTTCAAACTTCATAAATTTGTTTCTGATAAAATCATCGATCACGGAATGGAATACAGAACGGGAGTTGTTTACACAACAAACCGCAGAGTTTGGGAGTGGGATGATGAGTTCAAAAAATATCTTAAAAAACTTTCTACAATTGCTATTGATATGGAAACAGCAACTTTATTTATTGTTGGATTGGTAAATGAGATTCCGCGCGGTGCTTTGTTGCTTGTTTCGGATATTCCAATGATTCCTGAAGGTGTAAAAACGGAACAATCGGATAAAGTTGTAACGGAAAAATTTGCTGATCTTCATCTTGAAATAGGGATTGAAGCGATGACGGAACTGGGTGTAAAAGGAGAGCAGATAAAGCATTTTACTTATTAAATATTTATTAATATTTATAAATCACTTTATTATATGTCTGATTAATCCACAAAAAATCTTCGTTCTTTTTGCACATCAAGTATTGTTGCTTAAACAAATGTTTGACAAACCTATCTATTCATGTATATAATAATCTTATATCACTATTATCAATATTTATGAGATAGATCAAAATTTCTTAAAAGAAATTTTAAATAACTTGATATTGGTTGAAATAATTTTATTTTGTCTAAAAATATTCTGCTATTTAACGGCTAATCGAACGGCATATTTGCTAATCTGTATTTAATCTGCATTAAACAAATTTTTTACAAGTCGTTCACATCAAAGAAATAATGAATAAGGGAGATTTATGTTAAAGAATAATTTTAATGGATTATACATCCAATTATACAGCATACACGGATTGATAAGGGGTAAAGACCTGGAACTTGGACACGACGCTGATACAGGTGGACAAACCAAGTATGTATTTGAATTAGCTAACACATTAAGTATGCATCCTGATGTAGAAAAGGTTGAACTGGTAACCCGGTTGATTGATGATAAAAAAGTATCAAAAGATTATTCAGTTCCGATAGAAAAAGTAAATGATAAGTTTGATATAGTTAGAATAAGAGCAGGCGGTGGAAAGTATATACGTAAAGAATTATTGTGGAATCATCTTGAGGAGTTTATTGATAAAAGTATAAAATATTTAAAAGCAAAAAAAAGATTACCGGATTTTATTCACAGCCACTATGCTGATGCAGGGCATGTATGTGTGGAGTTGACCAGGTTTTTTGGAATTCCCTTTATTCACACATCGCATTCATTGGGAAAAGATAAACAAAAGAAGCTGCTTGAAGATGGAGTATCTAAAGAGAATTTAGAAAAAAGATACAAAATGAGTCAGCGCATCCAAAGCGAAGAAAATATATTTTACTTTGCAGACTTAATCGTTACAAGCACCAGTCAGGAAATCGAAAATCATATTAATAATTATGAAAATGCAGCAAGATCAAAATTTAAAGTTATACCTCCCGGATTAGATCTTGGAAAATTTATTCCATACAATGAAATACTGCAGCACGATAAAGAAACCACATTATTGATCGAACAAATTAATAGAGAGTATAATAAATTTTTTGTCAATATCGATAAACCACTTATTCTATCACTGTGCCGCCCGGATAAAAGAAAAAATATTTCAGGATTAATTACAGCGTATGGTGAAGATGAATCACTTCAGAAAAAAGCTAATCTTGCAATTTACGCAGGCATACGGGAAGATATTCAAACGATGGAGGATAATGAACGCGAAGTATTAACTGAAATATTATTACTTATGGATAAATATAATTTATATGGCAAAATGGCTATTCCAAAAACTCACGATACAAATATAGAAGTTCCTGAATTGTACAGAATGGCTGCCAGATCTGGTGGCGTATTTGTTAACGCAGCACTTTCCGAAACATTTGGGCTTACTTTAATTGAGGCTGCAGCATCAGGATTACCAGTTGTAACAACAAAAGACGGTGGTCCATTTGATATAATTGAGAATTGTAAACATGGGATAAAAGTGGATGTTTCTGAACCTAAAAACATTTCTGCTGCCCTCAACAAAATATTGGATAATAAAATATTATGGAAAGAGTTTTCAGATAACGGAATTAAAAATGTCAAAAAGTTTTATACATGGGAAAATCATATAACAAGGTACTTATATGAGGTTGAAAATATTATTAATAAGCAAACTAAAGTGCAAAATACGTTTGCAGAGACCGGAAGGAAATTATTAGATATGGAAAAAGTTATTGTGTCGGATATCGATTATACGCTGATAGGCGATGATCTTGCATTGAATGATTTTATTGGAACTTTAAATCGTATGTCTTCCAAAATTGGATTTGGTGTAGCTACAGGCAGAGTTATTAATTCAGCAATTGAGATCATAAGAGAAAATAAAATTCCAATGCCCGATTTTTTGATCACTTCAGTAGGGTCTGAAATCTATTATAATTATAAAGGTGAATTAGTTTATTCAAATGGATGGCATGCACATATTTCACATCAGTGGCAAAGAAATAAAATTATAGAGCTTCTTTCAAACTTTGATTTTCTTAAATACCAGGAGTCACAAAATCAGCGAACATTTAAAGTAAGTTACTACACTAATAATATTCCCCAAAATATAGAAAGAGTTAAAGAGCTTTTAATTAAAAATAAGATCAAGTGTAATCTGGTTTTTAGCCATGGACAGTTTCTGGATATACTTCCATATCGGGCATCAAAAGGTAAAGCTATAAGATATCTTGCTTACAGATGGAATATTCCGTTTGAAAATATTTTGGTAGCAGGAGATTCAGGTAATGATATGGAAATGCTTAAAGGAGATCTTCTTGGAGTGGTGGTTGCAAATTATAGTCCGGAACTTGAAGAACTGAAAGGATCGCGCAGGATATATTTCTCCAATCAGAAATTTGCCGCTGGAATTAAGGATGGCATAAATCATTACAACTTTATTAATTAAGAAAGGATACGTGATGCAGCTTAAATCCATAATAGAATTAATTGAAGAAAACAAAACTGATTTTTTTAGTTACTTAAATAAAGTAGTTAAAGCAAATGAAAAACTTT
Organism: Ignavibacteriaceae bacterium; assembly: GCA_036379435.1. GTDB lineage: Bacteria > Bacteroidota > Ignavibacteria > Ignavibacteriales > Ignavibacteriaceae > IGN3. Next base: position 2,731 of record DASVGS010000391.1, on the reverse strand, counting down.
TAGTTAAGGGTAATCATTTAAAGATTTTAGATGCATATAAGAAAAATGGTAGTTTTATTAATAGCGAAGCGGTTACATTCATAATTAAGCATATTTCAGAATCTGTTACGCTAAATAATATTGTATACATAGAAATACGTGAGGTAATAGGTAAATCAGTTAATTACTTATTTAATGTTGAAGAGTTTTTTTATGAAAAAATATCTGTTAAAGAATATTTAATCGCAAAGGAAAAATACGTTAGACCTGATTTAGATAACAATCAGTTAACTCTTAACTTTGAAACATTCTACAGAAAATTCCCCACCGTAAGTGATCATAAAAGTATTGGTAAAGGATTTGAATATCTTAACAGATATTTATCCAGCAAAATGTTTACTGAACCGGAAAATTTAAGAAAGGCCTTATTCGATTTTCTGTTTATTCATAAGTATAAATCACAGCAATTGATTCTTAATGATAGAATTGCTACTCACGATGAACTTATAAAGAGAATTGATACTGCATTATCATTTTTAAAAAATAAAAAAGTAAGTGAACCATATTCAAAATTTAAAAACCAATTGCAGGAAATAGGTTTTGAACCCGGGCTTGGTAATACTGCAGGATTAATTATAGAATCTCTTGAACAATTACGTGAGCTAATGCAGGCTCCCGATCACGAACTACTTAAAGGATTTCTATCTAAAATTCCGATGATATTTAACATAGTCACAGTTTCATCACACGGATATTTCGGTCAGCATGGCGTTTTAGGTAAACCTGATACTGGCGGACAAGTTGTTTATATTTTGGATCAGGTAAAGGCACTTGAGCAGGCAGTAACAGATTCGATTAAGAAAGCAGGAGTTAATGCGGTTCCAAAAATTTTAATTCTTACAAGATTAATTCCCAATGCTGAAGGAACCACTTGCAATAAAAGACTTGAAAAAGTATATGACACAAAGAACACTTACATTTTAAGGGTCCCATTCAAAAACGGTAATAAAAAAGTTACAGATAACTGGATTTCACGATTTGAGATGTGGCCATATCTGGAAGATTTTGCAGAGGACTCTTATCGCGAACTGCTTTCAGAAATAGGTGAAAAACCCGATCTGATTATTGGTAATTATTCAGATGGAAATATGGTGGCAACTATACTTTCCAGAAAATTTAAAGTTACTCAATGCAATATTGCTCATGCTCTTGAAAAATGTAAATATCTTTTCAGCGGGTTGTACTGGGATAAGATGGATGATGATTATCATTTTTCAGTGCAGTTTACTGCAGATCTTATTGCAATGAATTCCGCTAATTTTATTTTGACATCTTCATACCAGGAAATCGCAGGTACAGACGAAGTGATAGGGCAGTACGAATCTTATTTAAATTTTTCTATGCCTGGTTTATATCGTGTAACAGGAGGAATAAATTTATTTCATCCAAAATTCAATATCGTTTCACCCGGAGTTAATAAAAAAATATTTTTCCCTTATACCGAAAAGCAATCAAGAGTAAAGGAAATTCAAAAAGAAATAAATGCACTGTTTTTTGAAAATATTGAGGATGCCGATACAATAGGTACGCTAGAGCATCCTGAAAGAACCCCCATTTTTACGATGGGCAGATTGGATAAAATAAAAAACATCACTTCACTGGTTAAGTGGTTTGGCGAAAATTCAAAAATCAATGAGCAGGCAAATCTAATTGTGATTGCGGGAAAAATTAATGCTAATGATTCAACTGATATTGAAGAGAAAGATCAGATTAATGTTATGCATAATCTTATAGATAAATACAAAATAAAAAATAAAATAAGATGGATAGGAAAACTTTTACGTAAAGATAAATCCGGTGAAGTGTACAGAGTTGTTGCAGATAGAAAAGGAATTTTTGTTCAGTGCGGCTTATTTGAGGGATTTGGCTTAACTGTGATTGAATCTATGCGTTCAGGTCTTCCTACCTTTGCTACATTATACGGTGGACCACTTGAAATTATCGAGAACAAAAAATCAGGATTTTTAATTGATCCGATTGAAGAGAAAGAAAGTCAAAAAATTATTCTATCATTTTTAGAACAATGTAAAAAAAATCCAAAATACTGGAATGAGATTTCTGAAAACGGAATGAAGCGGGTGGATACTACCTATAATTGGGAACTGCATGCAAACAAACTATTATCACTTTCTAAAATTTTTGGATTCTGGAATTACGTATCAGATATTGAGATGAGTGAAATGAATGCTTACTTAGATCTTTTATATCATACCGTTTATAAACCGCGTGCTGATAAGATAAAGGAGTTACATAATTTACGTTAACTTAAATCCTTTACCTTGCTTATAATTTTATTTGCAGTAGTATATTTTAATTAAGTTTTATCATCTGAGAAATCCGTATGAATCATTTTTACAGATTTCTCAAACGATAGCTTAAGCTGACTAACATTTAAATTTAATTAAAGTATAGAATTAAATTTTGGTTATATCAAAAAGACTTTTGCTTTTTGATTAAACTTTCTGATCCAGATTGTTTACAAACAATGTTTGCGATGGATAGGCGAATTCAATCTGCTCTTTTTCAAAAGATTCAAAGATTGATAAATTAATTTCCTGTTGAATATCCATATACTTGTTATAATCTGCTCCGGTTACATAATAAACAAACTCAAAATTCAAACTAAAATCTCCATAAGAAGCAAAATGACCGCGGTCATAAGTAGCATCCACCTGTTTATCAATAATATCTT
>DASVGS010000390.1:0-4132 GCA_036379435.1 Ignavibacteriaceae bacterium | reverse complement strand
TAAGAAATTATTTTGTCTTTTATTTTTTCGATATGCTCACGCGGTGCATCTAACTTAAGCATAATAAGCATGGTTATTTAATTCCTTTTAGATTATTAAAAAATTCTTTTAACTTTTCTGCACTCTTCTTCCCCGGATATTTTTCTAAAGAGGAAGAAACATCTACAGCGTATGGATTTATTTCTGTTAATATTTCCTGAATATTTGATGAAGATACACCTCCGGACAAAATAATTTTACTTCTATATTCTTCAGGTATAATGTTCCAATCAAACTTTTGTCCTGTTCCTCCATATTGCGTTGTAGAAAAGCTATCTAACAAAAAAGAGCAATTTGTAAATTGATTAAGAATAATAAAGTCAAATCCCTTTTTTATTCTAAAAGCCTTTATTACAGGTAAATTAATTTCTGAAATGACGTTTGGTGTTTCATCACCATGAAGTTGAACGATATTTAATCCAGCCAAATCTGATAAAGATTTTATGTTTTCAATTTTCTCATTAACAAACACACCAACTTTAAGTGTAAATGGTAAAAGTTCTCTGGTAATTTCTTTAGCTGATTTGGGGTCAATATATCTTTTACTATGTTTATAAAAAATAAACCCAATAGCATCAGCACCAAGTTCTTCACAGAGCAAAGCATCTTCTAAATTGGTAATACCGCAAATCTTAACTTTCACTTGCACACCATGTTTTAAGCTTATTTAATTCATATTCAACATTTTCACTTTTCATTAAATGTTCGCCAACCAAAATGCCGTTAACCTTATCTGATTTTAAAATTTCAATATCCTTTTGTTTCCCTATCCCGCTTTCCGAAATTAGAATTACATCGGAGGGAAGGAGTTTATTAAGATTTATTGTTGTATTTATATCAACAATAAAAGATTTAAGATCCCGATTATTTATTCCTATGATTTTATTTAAATCAAAATCAATTTTTTCAATTTCATTAGCAGAATGAATTTCTAACAATACCTCCAATCCTATAGCATTTGCAGACTGTGTAAAGTCTATAATTTCGGATTTAGACAATACATCTGCTATTAACAAAATATAATCAGCACCAAATGCTTTTGATTCAAATATCTGCAGTTCATCTACAATAAAATCTTTGCGAAGCAGTGATATATTTTTTATTTGTGCAATTTGCTCAAGATAGTTGATGTGTCCCAAAAAATATTTTTCATCCGTCAGGATGGATATTGCATCAACGCCACAATTCATATAAGTGTTTGCAATTTGTAGATGATCAAAATCCTGTCTGATAACTCCTTTAGTCGGACTTGCTTTTTTGATCTCTGCAATAATTGAGATGTTATTATCATTGTCGTACAGACCACCAATTTTTATTACATCTTTATTAAACAATTCCATTTCTTTAAATGATGAAAATGAATATTTCCGTTTCAATAACAGAACCTCATCTTTTTTTGATTCCAGTATTTGCTGCAGAATATTCATTTTACTTATTTGAATATTCTATTAGTTGATTTAATTTTTTTAATGCTGCACCATTACGAATTGAATCCTCTGCAGCATAAATACAATCCTCAAGAGAATCAGAATAACCTGCACATTTTAATGCAGCTGCAGAATTAGCAGCAACTGTATGAAATGTTCCGTTCGTTGTTAGATTGTTAAATAATTCTATTATCATTTTAGCACTCTGTTTGGTATTTAAACTTGTTAAGTGATTCGTATCGACAACCGGATAATTAAAATCATAGTTTGTTAACTCATATTCTGTTTGTCCTTTAAATTTTTGATATTCGAATACTTTGGTTTCATTGCTTAACAAAATCTCATCAAATCTGTTTGCATTACAGATAATATTAATTTTTTCGTACTCAAGACTTTTTGAAGCATCACAAAGCAGCTTTGCAGTGTTGTTATTAAAAGTTCCGACAAGCTGGCGTTTTACAGACGCAGGATTTGTAAGCGGGCCAATAATATTAAATGCAGTGCGCATCCCAAGTTCTTTTCTTGTCTCAGCAGCATATTTCATTGCAGGATGATAGAGAGGTGCAAAAAGAAAAGTAATATTAATTTCATTTAAAGATTTTTCTGCCAGTGCAGGATTCATTTCAATATTCACTCCAAGTTCCTTCAAAACATCAGCACTTCCTGAATTACTGCTAACAGATCTATTGCCATGCTTTGCTACTCTTACACCGGCACCTGCAACAACAAAAGAAACTGCTGTTGAAATATTAAAAGTACCTGAACTATCACCACCTGTTCCGCATACGTCGATAGCGTCATCAACATTAATTTTTAATGACTTTTCTCTCATTGCCATTACAAAACCCGCAATTTCTTCTGCCGTTTCTTTTTTTGATTTTAATGCAGTTAAAAATCCTGCTAGTAGAATGCTGCTGACTTCTCCGGACATTATTTTTAGCATTGCATCATAAGATTCTTCCAATGTAAGAGCTTCATTTGCGATAATTTTGTCCAAATAATTCTTCATCATAAGTTCAACCAGTTATTTATAATTTTATTCCCTTCACTTGTTAAAATTGATTCGGGATGAAATTGGATTCCTTCTACGGGAAATTTTTTATGCCGCACTCCCATTATAGTTCCATCTTCAGTAGATGCAGTAATATCCAATTCATCCGGCAGACTTTCTTTTTCAATTATCAGTGAATGGTATCTTGTTGCATAAAATGACTGCGGTATATTCTTAAAAATTGATTTTTCATTATGAATGATTTTTGAAACTTTACCATGCATTAATTGTTTTGCATTTATAACCTTTCCACCATAACAAATTCCTATTGCCTGATGACCAAGGCAAACGCCCAAAATCGGTAATTTATTTCCGAGGTGTTTAATTATATCGAGAGATATTTTTGATTGCTCCGGTTTACCGGGACCGGGAGAAATTAATATTTTATCCGGTTTTAATTCATTTATTTCACTAAGATTTATTTCATCGTTTCGTTTTACTGCAAGCTTACACCCGCTCATTCCAATCATTTGTACAAGATTGTACGTGAATGAATCATAATTATCGATCACAAGTATTTTCATAATTCCTCCGCATATTTAAGTGCGTTTACCATAACAGCAGATTTATTCATAATCTCCTTTGCTTCCAATTCAGCAGTACTATCAGCAACTATGCCGGCACCCGATTGCCAGTAAATTAAATCATCTTTAGTAAATAGTGTTCTGATAGCAATGCACATATCAAGATCACCGGAAAAATCAAGATAACCTACAGCACCTGCATAAACATTTCTTTCTTCTTTCTCAAAATCACTGATTAGCTGCATTGCTCTTATTTTAGGGGCTCCTGTTACAGTACCGGCAGGGAAGCAGGACATAAGTGCATCTATTGAATTTTTTCCCTCATCAATCTCGCCCTCTACTTTGGATACTATATGCATAACATGCGAGTATTTTTGAATTTTCATTAACTCCGAAACCTTAACAGAACCATACTTGCAAACTCTTCCAAGATCGTTCCTTCCAAGATCTACGAGCATTGTATGCTCAGCTAATTCTTTAGGATCATTTAAAAGATTTGCCTCAAGTTCAGTATCCTCCTTTTTATTTTTACCTCTTCTTCTGGTGCCTGCAATTGGCAGTAAACGGGCAAATTGGTTTTGTACACGTAATAAATCTTCTGGTGAAGTTCCTATGATCTTTGAATTATCTTCAAATTCCAAATAGTACATATAAGGTGATGGATTGATAATGCGCAGTGCCCGGTAAACATTAAATACATCTCCATCAAATTTTGCAGAAAACTTTTTGGAAAGTACTATTTGAAAAATCTCTCCTTTAGTAATTTCATCTTTTGCATTATTGATTAATAAATTAAATGCTTCCATTTCAATATCATTTTTACACCACTCAGATATTTTGAATTTTTCAGTTGAAACTGATGAACTTAATAAAAGATGTTTTAAATCATTTAAAATTATTTTTGCTGAATTAAAATCTTTTTCCAGTTCACTATCCTCATTTATAAAAACATTTGTAATAATTATTATTTGATGTTTGTAATGATCGAATGCCAAAATTGTTCGATAAACTCCCAGCACTGAATCAAATTTATTCATTGCTACCGGTTCATTTTTATTAAGAATATCTTCTATTAGTGAAATGTTTTCATA
>DASVGS010000389.1:0-7808 GCA_036379435.1 Ignavibacteriaceae bacterium | reverse complement strand
AGGCGAGTATATGGGATATTACCAGATGACTTTCAGCTTTGCATTTTCTGCCGGTCCGTGGCTTGGAACGGTTGTGTATGAAAATTATGGATCTGTAATTTTATGGAGCGGCGCATTAGTTTTTGGTCTGATAACAACAGCATTAATGTTTTTTGTTAAAGAAAAGAATTTATCTAATGGAAATTGATCTTAAGAGTTTAAAAGAGAAACTCCAAAAAGATTTTCTTTCCAACATAAGCATAATTGGGTTTTTAGAGAACAACCCGATTACAGAAGTCATCGAGATTAATGATTCATATCTAATAAAAGGCACTAGCGATGTTGAATGGACTTACATTGTTTGCAGCAATGAAAGCGATCTTAGAGCGTTGTTGGGAAAATCCGCAAGCAATACTTACTTTGCTTCTGTGGAAGATTGGATGATTCCAATTATTACAGAAAAACGAAACGCCGAATGGGTATTAAGTACAATGCGTTACTATTTGCCGGATGATGTTGATGTTCCTGAAAACAAAAAAGAAGTAGTGCCATTAACAACAGATCATATTGGGTTTATAATTTCTCAATCCAACTATAAGCAATTTTTAACTCCCGCTTATGTTGAAGAAAGAATTTCAAAATCCATAAGTGCGGCGATAATGAAAAAAGATAAACTTGTAGCGTGGGGATTAACTCACGATGATGGTGCGCTTGGTTCACTGCACGTAATGGATGAATACAGAAAAAAGGGCTTTGGAAAAGAAATTCTGCTTTCACTTATTCATCAGAACAGAAAGCTTGGTAAAATATCTTTTGCACAGATTGAGGAAAAAAACACAAAAGCGACAAATCTTATTGAACAATTGGGTTTTATCAAAGATAGAAGAGTAAGCTGGGTGAAATTAGATTAGTGTATTTTTGCGTTTTAGTGTTTTGGTGGCGAATTATTAAATCTTTAAAGTTTAGCCGCTAAATCATAAAAACACAAAAGAACACAAAAAGGAATTTTTGCCTTAACAAACCTTTAGTAATTTTACTTAACAAATTAATTACTGGTTTATAAAATGGATTTAAAAGAATTACTAAGAACACAAAGCGCAGAAATATTAGAAAATGCGATTCAATCCTTAAACTGTTCGCATTTAAAATCTTACGACAGTTCTTCTGAAAGTGAGAACAAGAAAAGATTACTTAATCTTTTAACGCTAACACAGCAATGTGTTATTGAAAAAAAGCTGCTTCCAATGAAAGAATATGCCGCGCAAATTGCCAGAGAAAGATTTGATGCCGGGTTTGATTTGCACGAAGTCCATACTGCATTTAATGCTTTGGAAGAAGAAATATGGAATCGCGTTACAAAAAACATCGCCCCGGATAAACTTGGCGAAGCATTAGGATTGATAAGCACAGTTCTCGGTGCAGGCAAGGAAGAACTTGCATTGTCTTACGTTAATCTTGCAAGCAAAACAAGAACTCCGACTTTAAATCTTACAGAGCTTTTTGGCAGGAATTAAAACTCATGTCACGTTGAGCCTGTCGAAGCGTGAAGGTATTACAAATTGTCAGCCTTCAACAATTCGCCACCGCGAACAATCTGACAGAATTATCTAAGCACCAAAGTATCCGGTCCCGATACTTTATTAATATGACATCTGCATCTATCGGTATTAAAAAGATATTCGCCGGCTGCTATTCCGTTTCCATCCGTTGCTGAAAAATAAATCTTTTCGGCTTCGGTACAAGAACAGAACAATTCAGTAAATGAATCATTAAGTACTATGTATTTGCCTGAACCAAATACATCTGCCTCCTGCTTAACATCCAGTTTATTACCATCTTTGTCTTTTATGGTAACTTCTAATGAATCAACCGAAACACCAATAGTATCCACAACAGTTACTAAAACATATCGATATTCAGTAGTGCAAAGGCAATCTTCATCAACTATTGAGCATGAGACCGCAGGGAATAATAATAAAAATGAAACTAATATAATTTTCATATTGTTAGAATTTATAAACAATGTTGTAACTTCTTAATAAACTTAAACTTATTTTTGTGATAAATCCATTAACTTATTCTGGCTCTATATGAAAAAAACGTGTGTGTTATTAATTAATTTAGGTACTCCCGATAGCCCATCTGTTAAAGATGTAAGAAAATATTTATTTGAATTTCTAAATGATCCGCGGGTGATTGATATTAATCCAATCGGCAGATTTTTTTTGGTAAACTTTATCATAGTTCCTTTTCGTGCTCCTAAATCAGCAAAAATCTATAAAGAACTCTGGACAAAAGATGGCTCACCAATAATTATTTATGGAGAATCTGTACAAGAAAAATTACAAAAAACCCTGGGTGATGATTTTGAAGTTGAACTTGCAATGCGTTATCAGAACCCAAGTCTGGATGATGTTTGTGCAAGAATGGAAAAGAAAGGTTATGAGAAAATTATCATTCTTCCTCTGTTTCCACAGTATGCTTCTGCAAGTACGGGTTCTGCAATTGATAAAGCAATGAAACTTATCAGCAAGTGGTGGGTGATTCCAGAAATAAAAATAATCTCTCAGTTTTATGATAACCAAGATTATTTGAACTGTGTGATCGAACAATCAAAAAAATATAACCTGAATGAGTACGATCATATTTTGTTTAGTTATCACGGTCTGCCTGTTAGACAGGTTGATAAAGTTTATTCAGACGGTAATCCATGCTCTGATCATAAATGCGAAGAAGAAATAAATGAAGATAACGGATATTGTTATAAGGCAACTTGCTATGCAACTACTAGATTTCTTGCGGAAAAATTAAACCTTTCAAAAGAAAGATATACTGTTTGTTTTCAATCAAGATTAGATAAAGATTGGCTTGAACCTTTTTCTGATAAGGTTGTAGAAGAGTGGGCAAAAAAAGGAGCGAAAAAACTTTTGGTGTTTAGTCCGGCGTTTGTTGCAGATTGCCTGGAAACGATAGTTGAGATCGGCATTGAATATCAGAAATTATTTAAGGATTTGGGCGGTGAAAAAGTTCAGCTTGTAGAAAGTTTAAATGATCATCCAATGTGGATTGATACATTAAAGAAACTGGTACTAAAAAATATTTGAGGAAAATATGCTTGATAGTACGGGAAAAAAAATAAAACATCAGACCAAAAAACAAATAAAAAAAGTAAGACGACTTATAAGCACTAAATCAAAGCAAATTGGTCTTGATCCCGGTACTTTAATTTATACCGGTGAACGCAGCAAAGAACCTATAACCTTCAGAGTTTTTGAATTTGATCAAAATGATTTTACAGAAAAAGTTTTTCAGAAGGTAGAAGATATTTTTTTCTGTAAGGAGAGCAGCAAAAAATGCTGGATAAATATAGACGGTGTTCACAACATCGAGATAATGGAAAAGATACAAAACCAATTTAATATTCATCCGCTTACAATGGAAGATATAATTCATACATCTCAAAGACCAAAACTTGAGGAGTACGATGAATATTTGTTTATTGTATTAAGAATGTTTTTTTATGATAACACCCTGCGAGAACTTAAAAATGAGCAGGTCAGCATTATTCTTTCCGGCAATTATATAATTACATTTTTGGAAGATCCCGGAGATGTATTTGATCCTGTTAGAGAAAGAATCAGAAAAATTGGAACCAAGATCAGAAAAAACGATTGTGATTTTTTAGCTTATTCACTTATCGATTCTATTGTTGATAGCTATTTTCATATTCTTGAAAAAATTGGAGAAGAGATAGAGGAACTGGAAGATCGCCTGGTGGTTGATACACAAAAAGATGATATTCAACTTGTACACAGAATGCGCCGCAATATGATTTTATTAAGAAAATCTGTTTGGCCGCTTAGAGAAGTGATCAGCGTTATGCAGCGAAATGAAAATGATTTCATTAAAACATCAACACAAATCTATTTACGCGATGTTTATGATCACCTGATTCAGATAATTGATACAATAGAATCTTACCGCGATATGATTGTCGGAATGCTGGATGTTTATCTTTCCAGCACAAGCAACAAATTAAATGAAGTTATGAAGGTATTAACAATCATTTCCACTCTTTTTATTCCTCTTACTTTTCTTGCCGGCGTTTATGGAATGAATTTTAGAAGATTTCCTGAGCTTGAAATGAATTGGATGTACCCCTGGGGATTTTGGATTATTACCTTTGTTGTTGTAATTATTATGATAATTTATTTTAAGAAAAAGAAGTGGTTTTAATCGCTTAATCTTATTTATACTGCATATTTTATGGTTCCGCAAATTCAACTTGCAATTAACTGTTTAAAGTTTAAATTGTAAGCAGATCAGATAGAACATATTGAAAACATTTAGAATTTATGGGCAGAATAAAATATTTGAAACCCGATAGCAGTTTTTGTTAACATCAAGTTAAAGTTTATACTCCTTTTTACCGCATATAAAATCCTATTTACAACGCTATTCCGGTTTCAAAAACTGGATCAACAATTTTTAATAAATGTTAGGAGTTGATGATGTATAAATATCAAATAGTGATTGCCGGAAACGGGGAACCAGCACTTGTGTGCACACTTTCTGCAAGAAATACCTACAGCGATAAAAGCATTGCAATTATAAAAACAGACAAACAGAACTCAATAATAGAAGAAATCCTTACCTCTGTTTCTAGCTTTAATAATATGCTAACTGTTTTTAATGATGATATTGACAGCAAAGAACAGAATGTGTTAAATCTAAAAAGCGGAAAAAAAGTTGAATATGAAAAACTGGTTTTAGCTACGGGTTCGCGTGCAATTGAGCCGCCTGTAGATGGCATCCAGAAAAGCGGGGTAATGTTAATTAATAAAGATCCGGAACAAATCAGGCGTGTTAAACATCAGGCACTGGAAGCTGAAAGCATTGTTATTTATGGCGGAGGATACATCGGAGTTGAGTTGTGTGATGAATTAGTTAGAGCAGGCAAGCAGGTTACGCTAATCGAAAAATCAAAAAGACTTATGCCTTCTTCTTTTGATTCAGAAATTAGCAGCAGGGCAAAAGAAATAATTGAAAATCTGGGGGGTAAAGTTATTCTTAATTCAAAAATTAAAACTATTATGGGTATTGATTCGATTACCGGACTAAAATTGAGCGATGATAAAATAATTGATTGTGATTTTCTGATGATCTGCTGCGGTTCACGACCAAATGTTGAACTTGCTGAAAAACTCGGAATTATTTTTGATCGCGATAGAGGAATTTTAGTTGATGAATATTTCAGAACTTCAGATAAAAATATTTATGCTGTGGGTGAATGCGCCGCTAAATTTGATTTTTTTGCCAGTGATCTTTCTAATGTATTAATGCACAACACTAAAATGGAAGAAGCTAAATTGCTCGGCGCAAATCTCTATTCAGTTATTTTTAACCGGGGTAAAATGATAAGCTATCTTGCTGAAAAAAGAAGCATAAAAGAGCGAATAAAAACCGAACTCAAAAAACTGGAGATATCAAATGCCACAAAAGAATTTATTTCTTTGCCAAGATTGTAAAACCGAGTGGGAAGTAGATATTACAAGAACACCATCTAATTGTGTTATGTGCGGAGGTAATAAAATTTATAGAAGTCATAGACACCAAAGGGCTGCTAAAAAAAGCCGAAGCAAGGAAAGATGGTCTTATAAGGTAAAATAGTATTAAAGAATTTTTATTTTCTACTACGGCCTATCTATATTTGTCTCGAACAACATTAAATTTTAATACCATTTTATAAAACCATCTTATGAGATAAATATTTATGGCTGATTCCAAAAGACCTTCGTGGGATGAATACTTTTTAAAACTTGCAATGTTAGCCTCTGAGCGGGCAACGTGTCCACGTATGCATTGTGGTTGTGTGCTGGTTAAAGATAGATTTGTACTGGCAACAGGTTATAACGGCTCACTTCCTGGTCAGCCCCACTGTGAAGATGAAGGATGCTTGATTGTAGATAATCATTGTGTGCGCACCAATCATGCAGAAATTAACGCACTTGTACAGGCAACCAAACATGGTGTTAACATTGTTGGGTCTACAGCTTACATCACAAATATGTCTTGCACAACCTGTGCAAAAGCTTTAATTGCTGCCGGCATAAAACGGGTAGTTGTCTTTTCCGATTTTCATGATACACTTGCAACACAATTTTATTCCGACGCAGGTGTAGAAATTGTAAAAATGGATATGCCAAGTAAAACAATTCAATATGATTTACAGAATTACTCATCAGCAAAGAAAACAGAAAAATCCAATTAGTTATATCTTGAAGGCATAACATCATAAAGAATTAATTAAATTGACAAGCTCTGTGATGACAACCTGAATTGCGTTGAGAGCTAATTAATGCTTAATTAAAATAATCTATTAAAACTAAATCCTACATATTCTGGCTCCCGGTTCCAGCAATAATTTTCTGGGGCGCATCTTTTATTGCAACAAAATATTTGCTCAATGAACTTACTCCGGAAACAATAATTTCAATGCGTTTACTTCTTGCAATTATTTTTCTTCTGTCAATTGCAATAATTCAAAAAAGAAATTTTTCCATTAACTTAAAAAGTCATTCTTACATTCTAATTCTTGCAATAATAGCTGTATTCCATTTATGGATACAAGTTACCGGATTAAAGTATACAACAGCATCAAATACTGGATGGATAATTGGAACAGCACCAATATTTATGGCTCTTTTGGGTTTGATATTTTTTAAAGAGAAATTAAATGTCTTAAAAATTACCGGAATAATAACAGCAACTTTTGGACTGCTAATGCTTGTCGGTAAGGGTGATATATCCAACATTGATTTGATACAAAATAAAGGCGACTTATTAGTTCTTTCAAGTTCCTTTACCTGGGGAATATACTCCATGATTAATAAAAAGATTTCACTAAACTATTCACCCGTTATGACAATCCTTTATCTTTTTATTATGATGTCAATAATCATACTGCCATTTACAATTAATGAGGCTGCAGTAAGCTCCGTAATTAATCTTTCGTTAATGGGATGGATTTCAATTTTGTTTTTGGGTTTGTTGTGCAGTGGAGTTTCATATGTAATTTGGGCTTATGCTTTGCGTGAAATGGAATCTGCTAAAGTTGGTGCTTATCTTTACTTTGAACCATTTGTTACTGTTATTACGGCTTGGTTTTTTCTTAGAGAAGATATTACTTTATTTATGATCTTAAGCGGATTAGTGATTACTCTTGGTGTGTTTTTAGTGAATAAAAATTAGAGATCAACTACTAAAAATTGGAAGATTCACAAAAAATATTACTTATTCTTGATTTAGATGAAACATTAGTGTATTCCAAGAAATCAAGGTTATCTTTTAATGAAGATTTTATTGTAGGTGACTATTTTGTTTATAAAAGACCTGGGCTTGATGAATTTCTTGAATCAATTAAAAAACATTTTGATGTTGCTATTTGGACTTCATCGACTGAAGACTATGCACAAGAGGTTGTTAATAATATTTTTCCGGAGAAATACCCACTTAAGTTTATATTTGGAAGAACAAAGTGCACATTGACTTTTTTATTTGAGGAAAATGAATACATTTACGCAAAAAACCTTTCTAAACTAAAGAGAAAAAATTATTCCTTGGAGAGGATTCTGATTGTTGATGACAGTCCGGAAAAATTAAGAAGAAACTATGGTAACCATATAAGAGTAGAACCATTTACTGGATTAAAGGATGATAATGAGCTTTCTATTTTAATTAAGTTCTTGGAAATGATTAAAGCGAAACAAAATGTTAGGAAAATCGAAAAAAGAGCTTGGAGATTAGAAGTTAAATGATTCTAGATTCCA
>DASVGS010000388.1:0-5842 GCA_036379435.1 Ignavibacteriaceae bacterium | reverse complement strand
GCTACAAATCCTACTGTTTCATATGCACTTCCATTGCTTCTTTCTACCTGGAAGCCGCTGTTGTTTGTTTCTGTTGCTGTTGACCAGCTCAGGCTTACGTTGTTAACATTTACAGCTGCACTGAATGATGTTAATTCTACTGGGGTTATATCACTTGCACAAACTTTAAAGTTATCAACTGCCCACCACCAGTCCCATCCTGGCTGTACTGTACGTAATCTTACGTGAACTGCTGGCTGCAATGCTGCAATTGATGTTATATTAACCATTTCGTGTGTGTTTCTTACGTCGGTTACATCAAATGTTCTTACTGCCGTCCAGGTCGATCCATCTGTACTTACTTCTACATATGCAAAGTCATCTGCATCTATTGCCTGCCAGTCATTATCGAATTCAATATATACATTTAAATAACTTGAGAAGTCGAATACAGTATTTAAGGTGGCTGTAGATAATACAGTTGTACCACTACCGCAAGCATCCGCATCTGCTGCTAATACATTGCCTTGTGCTGTTGCCGGTAATGTATATTCACTTGCCTGATGAATTTCAAATACGCAAGTTCCGCCGTCATTTGTTATTGTCCAGTTGCCTGTACCTGCTGTAAAATCATCTTCCCAGCAGAATAAATTTGGATCCTGTACCGTTGTGAATGACCAGGTGGCAACCGGAGCACCGCTGCAAGTATCGTTTTTATCAACAACTCTCCATTGATATGTTGTAGCATAGTTTAATGGAGCCGGAATTGCTAATGAAGTTATCGGTGCACCGCTATAAACTGAAACTAAATTACCAGCAGGACCAAAGAAAACTTCTACTTGTGTTGTACCTGCACCATTTGTCCAGGTTGCATTTCCTGGAGCTGTAATACTTACACCTGTTGTTCCATCAGCAGGACTTGGGTTTGATGCTGGAACTACGGGGCAAGGAGGACCAGTTGTTGTTAATTCATATGCAAATAATCTATCAGGTGTACCTTGTAACAATCCACCAATCGATGCTGTACCTGCTACGATACCTTCACTAATGAAAAGCCCGCCAGCGATAGCACTTGCATTACCAACACCAATATCAGTCATTACATCGTGCTGTAATCCAGTTGGAAGTCCAGTTGTAGGATTAACCTGCACTATTAACTGAGGAGTTGCTGCACCACCACCCTGTCCCCAGAACCATACATAAGGTCCACCAGGAGTGTAACCATCATAAGCTGCACCATAAATACTTGTAACACCTAAAGTACCATAAGTAAGTGTTGCAAGAACAGTACCGGTCATGCTAATTAATTGTGGGTTAGTTGAAAAGTTTCCAATCCAAAAACCACCAGCACCGGCATTAGCTGTTGGATCATAAGTAATATATCTTACTGTTTGTGGAGCAGTAATTGTTCCAACTAATGTTTTGGTAGTTGGATCAATAATAGCTATAGAAGTTGTATTTTGACCGGCATATAAAAATGTTCCATCATAAGTAAGACTTCTAACGCCTGTAACACCGGCAACAGAAAATTCTTCTATCAAAGTACCAGCTGCTGTCCATCTATGTAAAAGGGCGCTTGCCCAACGAGAGGTCCAAAACTCCCCAACGTTTGGCAAAAAGATAGCAGCTGCATTACCTGCTGCTCCTGTTACGGTCGTAGCATCATAATTCAACTGAACATCCCAAATTGCTTCAGTTGTAGGATAGCCGGGTTTAACCTCATTTGTGAGCAGGTTTGGGCTGACATCCTTGGTATGAAGTGACTGTGAGAACAAATTGTTCCCAAAAACGAGGACAAAAAGAATTGAAACAGTGAAAATTCTTTTTAACATAAACACCTCCGAATGATTGAATTAGTAAAAGTTAAAAAATATTATGAGAATGACGGTTAGATTTTAATCAATTTTATAATTTCACGCAAGTTTTTATAGAAAAAAATATTTCCAAAAATCAACATATAATATTATGCCAAATGCCGGCAAAATCTCTTTAACTTTTTTTATTTGATCTTTTCATTCTTACGAATCGATTCTTCAGATAATTTCTTTTTATAATCCACAATTTTTTTCTGAATATCTGCATCGCCTGTACCTAATATTTGTGCAGCCAGTATGCCGGCATTTTTTGCACCATTAATTGCAACTGTTGCAACCGGTACACCTGACGGCATTTGAACTATTGACAACAAAGAATCCATTCCTTCCAGAGATTTTGATTTAATTGGAACACCAATTACGGGTAATGGTGTAAATGCTGCAGTAACGCCGGGTAAGTGTGCAGCGGCTCCGGCACCTGCGATTAATACTTTAATTCCCTTTTCATGAGCTTTGCCCGCATATTCAGCAAGCACGTGCGGACTGCGATGTGCTGAGATGATTTTCATTTCATTCATTATTCCGAATTCGTTCAATATATCGGAGGCTTCTTTCATTATTGAAAGATCTGAATCACTCCCCATTAATATTCCAAATTGAATTGTACTTGACATTTTTCAACTTTCATTTTTTGATTTATTTCCAGTTAATTTTTTTTATTTCATTTCCATCAGATTGTAAAAGAACTGCACCTGACTCATCCGTTCTATAAACTTCTGAATTAATTTTTTTCAAAGAATTAATTACAGACTCAGCAGGATGATTAAATTTATTTTTAATACCTGCACTAATTAAAGATATTTTAGGCGATACCAATTTTAAAAAAGCTTCTGATGATCCGGTCAGGCTTCCGTGGTGACCTACTTTTAACACATCTGAATCAAGTATAGTTCCAAAGTTGGAGGCAAGAAAATACTCTGCCGGATATTCACAATCACCGGTGAACAAAAAAGATGTTTTTCCATAAACTATTTTTATTACTCCGCTTTTATCGTTGCTGGAAAAATTTTTATAATTGTAATTATAAGGATCATTTAAAAAATATAATTTCGTATTTCCAACTTCAATTGAAGATTTATTATAAAAATTTAATTTCACTTTCTGCTCTGCTAAAAATTTTTCCAATCTTTTTGATTTTGAAGTACTATCCGGTAATGGGCGATAAATTGTTTTTATTTTATCATTATGTATCAAAGAAATAAATCCGCCATAATGATCAAGATCGAGATGCGAAATAAATCCGTAGTCAATTTTTTCAATTCCTAAATAATCGAGTAATGGTGTAATAACGTGCTCTCCGTTATCTAAAAAAGGATTAGCTTCACCTGCATCTATAATAGCAGTTTTACCGTTTGGAAATTTTATAAGAAATGAGTCTCCCTGTCCAACATCAATCATAAAAATGTTTAGTTTATTTTTTTCAAGTAAAATTTTATCATCAAATTTTGAATAGATGAATATGGATAATATTAATATCAGGGCTAAAGATATCTTTAAAAAAGATTTTCTGATTTTATAAAGGCATAGCATTATTACTGATAACCCTAAATAAAATATTATTGAGTCATATATAGAATAATTTCTAACCCACAAAAATGAAAATTCTAAATTACCGGCAAGATTAATAAATTTGATCATCCATTCCACAATTAAATTGTTGGCAACCGCAAAATAAATTGCAATGTTATAAGATATCATTCCAACAAAGATTGTAATAAATGCAATACCAATTATGAATCCGATTAAAGGAATAACAATTAAATTTGCTAAAATTGAAATGAGAGATAATTTACTGAAGTAAGAAAGTGTAAAAGGCAGTGTTCCTATTTGTGCACTTAATGATACCCCTATAAAAAGTAATACGTACTCAACAAACTTATGTTTTAAATTCAAGGCATATATTTTTTTTTGAAAATATGGATATAAAATTCCTATTGCCAGTACAGCAGAAAATGATAACTGGAATCCCGGATTGTAAATTTCGTTTGGGTTAATTAATAAAATTATAAATGCAGCAATGGATATTGAATTAATAATATTTGTACTTCTGTTACTAAGAAAAGCAATTATTAAAATTATCGACATTAAAGTTGCACGAAAAACTGATGGCGGTACACCAGTAATGAACATAAATAATAATAAACCAATTATTGTCAATATTGATCTGGTGTAAATCCCAAATCTTCCAAAAATGAAAATGAATATTATTAGTATATAACCAACGTGTAACCCCGATACTGCTAATACATGCACAACTCCTGAATTAATAAATTCATTCTTGGTTTCAATATCTATTTCACTTCTATCAGCCAGTAATAATCCACGCAGTAATCCTGCAGTTTGCGTATTGTGGAGATGATGGATAGTAATATCGATCTTTTTTCTTAACGAGTGTAAAACAGATTTAAAGTAGTTTTTTTGCTGAGATAGAATTTTTATTGAATCGGTTTCATAAGAAACAAATAGCCCTGTAATACCTTTTGATTTTAAATATTTATCATAATCAAACTCACCAGGATTTCTTTGTTCCCTTCCTTTTTGATAAGTGCCTGTTAAATAAATTTTATTTCCGGCATTCAGGTTTAAATACATATTCGATCTTTGTAGAGAATCTCCTCTGAATTTACAAATTAGTTTATCATTTGAAATGAATTTTTTATCATTTATAAAAATTGAATCAACATTCACGGTAAAAACAATTTCAAAGGATCTTTCAAGTTCAATATCATAAACTTCAGCGTACAGTTTAGAGTTTTTTTCTTTCTGAAAATCAATTAATGGAGATGATATTTTTTGCTCTCCAAGCTTGGCAGCAGCTATACCCAGCAATAGTGTAATACCCACTAAAAGAATTGAAGAATAGTACGAATTATATTTAGGCCAAAAAAATTTTAATGACAGGTAAATAACGATTAGAATTAAAAATGATATGTATACAAAGTTCAATTGGAATAATGGGAATGAAATAATTCCAATTATAAATGCAATTGTGATTTTTATGAATGGAAAATCTTTCAAGTGCAAAATTTTAAAATTGATGGTTTAATATCAGATAAATTATTTATTCTCTCAGCCAATTCTTTTGAATATTTTCCCGCAGTAATCGTTAATGCCGGATTTAATGTATGAGTTTTTACCGATAAATCTTCAAAGTTGCCATGATCTGAACAAATTATCAGCGTTAAATCCTCCTTATTCAGTTCTGATAAAATGGTTAGCAAAAACCTATCGAGATTATTATATATTGAGTCGAACTCATCATTAAGTCTGCCATGTCCTAAATGATCCGTTAAATAAAATTCATAAAGAGTAAAATCATATTTATTTGCTATTCGTAATAACCTTCTTGCAGCAGTTTCAGGTTTAATCTCTTTAAGATTATAATTTAATTTCCGATTCCATCTTTCGTTTGTAATCTCTGCAGTTAAAGCTTTACTTTTTCTAAGTTCGGTAATTGAATTAAGTTTTATACCTGTCAGTTTGCAACTTAAAGCTGTAGTACTCAATCTTGATTTTCCGGAATTAACATAATCAAAAAATACTTGTGGATAAGCATTAACAAAATAAGATGAAAGATTTAAATCTTTATATGTTTTAAAAATATTTTGTTCCTTAATTATCTGTATTGTTGTAGAATATGGAAAAGGACCAAAATGTTTGCCAACAATCCCGGGGGCATTCACTCCACAGAATATTGAAACCTGACCGGTTCCACTCTGCGGTAAACCTTCAATTCCCATCCTTGCATCTGTCGGAAAAATAAACATTCCTTCTTTTTCAAGATATGGATTTTGTTTATGCGGAGTTTCTTTAAATATTTTATTAAATATTTTAAATCCATTTTTAAAGAATGGATTATATTGATAATCTTTTTCCCCAATTCCAACCCCATCAATAAAAATCATCAAAACACGATTCAATCAATCACCTGTTTTTTGGATTCGACTATAATTGTAACCGGACCATCATTAATAATTTTAATTTTCATC
>DASVGS010000387.1:0-2346 GCA_036379435.1 Ignavibacteriaceae bacterium | reverse complement strand
CTGTTGTAGTCGATTTTAAACTGGATGGATCTAAAATTACAGCCGAGCGTGAAATTGAGGGCGGAAGAGAAGTTGTTGAGACTGAATTACCGGCTGTTATTACAGCGCAAAAAGGATTAAACGAACCAAGATATGCTTCATTAAAAGGTATTATGGCATCCAAGAAAAAAGTGATTGCAGAAAAACCTGCTGCTGAATTCTCAAACTATACTAAAATTATTGACATGAATCTCCCTCCTTCTAAACAGCCCGGCAGAATTTTGGGTACTGATAGTACAGCAGTGGCTGAACTTGTTAAATTATTACACGAAGAAGCAAAGGTTATATAGGTAAAATTATGTCAAATAAAATTTTAGCAATCTTAGAACAAAGAGAAGGTTTATTAAAAAAAGTTTCATTTGAAGCGGCAAGTGTTGCATCAAATCTGGCTAAGGATTTAAACTTAGAAGTTGAGGCAGTTGTTGCAGGATCGGAAATAAATAATCTAAATGAAATTTCTAAATATGGTATCACGAAAATTGTCCATTTAAAAAATCCTGATTTTGAAAATTACAGTTCCAGTGGTTATAGTGATGCAATCAGTAATTATGCAAAAGAAGTTGATGCTGTTTGTCTGATAGTTGGGAATACATCACTTGGAAATGATCTGGCACCAAGATTAGCTGTTAAATTAAATTGCGGCAGTGTTATGGATTGTATAAATCTTCAGGTAGAATCGGGTGAGCTTATTGCAACCCGCCCTATTTACGCAGGCAAAGCTTTAGAAAAGGTAAAACTATCTTCCTCCACTAAAGTTTATACCATTCGCCCAAATGTGTTCAAGGCTGTAATATCTGAAAATCCGGAATCGAAAATTGAAGTAAAAGAAATTTCATCTCCAAATCTAAAATCAAAAGTGGTTGCCTTTAAAAAATCAGAGGGTAAATTAGATGTTGCTGAGGCGGATATAATCGTTTCAGGTGGACGAGGTATGAAAGGACCGGAAAATTTTCATCTCATTGAATCACTTGCTGATTCACTTGGAGCCGCAGTCGGTGCTTCAAGGGCTGTTGTGGATGCCGGTTGGAGGCCGCACAGAGAGCAGGTTGGGCAAACCGGTAAAACGGTTTCACCCTCATTATATATTGCCTGCGGTATTTCAGGTGCAATTCAACATCTCGCTGGTATGTCTTCCTCAAAATACATTGTTGCAATAAATAAAGACAAAGATGCGCCTATTTTTAGCGTAGCAGATTATGGTATTGCAGGAGATGTTTTTGAAATATTACCTGTGCTAACAGAAGAGATAAAAAAAGTTCGTTCATAATTTAATGGGTTTAAATTTGGATAAAGTTCAATGTGAAATATTAGGATTATCTACTAATCCATCTACAGGTGGTGCGTACGCAATTATTTTAAAAGAAATTGAAGGCGTACGCAGACTCCCTATAATTATTGGTGCATTTGAAGCACAAGCTATTGCTTTGGAAATTGAGGGAATAAAACCACCGCGACCATTGACTCACGATTTATTAAAAACTATGGTAGATAATCTTGGAGCAAATGTAGTTGAAATAATTGTTAGTGAATTAAGAGAAAATACTTTTTATGCAAAAATAATTTTAGAAGCCTCAGGTTTAACCAACGAAATTGATGCACGCCCAAGCGATGCTATTGCTCTTGCCGTTCGTTCATATGCTCCTATTTTTGTTAGTGAAAATGTTATGAATACTGCGGCTTTCATACCCTCGGATGAATCTGATATACCGGGATTTGAAAACACAGATGTAGATTCTGATAAAATGCCGCTTTCCAAGGAAGCGCAAATTGCCGCACTTCAAGACAAATTACGTGAAGCATTGGAGAGTGAAGAGTTTGAAAGGGCTGCTAAATTAAGAGATGATATTAAAAGGTTGACACAAAACAATTAACTGAAAACTTTTTTACCAATTTCGCAATCCATACATTTTTTCTTAATGCAATAATTTCTGAAAAGATCAATCATACCCTGATAATATACGCTTCTAAATTTTTCGTTTTTTAACCCAAGGGTTTCATTCACCTGATCGACGAGATGATTACCTTCTTTTTGATAATAGTTTAAAAATAAATTTAATACTCTTTCTGATAATTCTTTATTACCATGTATTTCAAAGTAAACAGAATAAATTGGAAGAATAATATTTATCACAATTTCATCAGCTCTTCCAAGACCTATAAAATATTTAAGTGATGTTTTTGTTTCTTTATTAAAATTGTAGTGCGACGCCCAATATCCATCCCCTTTTATAATTAATTCATTTCTAAGCTTTGATATTAATTTGTTTAAATCTGTATGCTGCTTAAAGATATTAATAAACCTGATAA
>DASVGS010000386.1:0-3214 GCA_036379435.1 Ignavibacteriaceae bacterium | reverse complement strand
TTAGCAGTAGATATTGGATCAAGCGCACTTGCGGGTTCATCCATTAAAATAATTTCAGGTTCAACTGCAAGAGCACGTGCAATACATAATCTTTGCTGCTGACCACCGGATAAACTTAGTGCATTATCATTTAATCTATCTTTTACTTCATTCCAGATTGCTGATTGAACACATGTTTTTTCAACTATTTCATCAAGAATTTTTTTATCCTTTATTCCGTTAATCTTAGGACCGTAAACAATATTTTCATAAATGGATTTTGGGAACAGGTTTGATTTTTGAAAAACCATTCCGATATTTTTTCTAAGATTTACAACATCAATATTTTTATCATAAATATTAACACCATCCACAGAAACTTCACCTGTTATTTTTACGTTATCTATCAGGTCATTCATCCGGTTCAGGACTCTCAGAAAAGTCGATTTTCCACAACCGGAAGGACCTATAAAAGCAGTAACTTTTTTATCCTGTATTTCTATCGAAATATTTTTTAATGCCTGTTTATCTCCATAAAAGAGACTAAGGTCTTTTGTAATTATTTTTATTTCTTTCATTTAACTATTTAATTTTTGAAATTAAAGTCTGCCTAAAGCTTTTCTAAATCTGTACCTGAAAATTATTGCAGTGATATTTAATAAAAATGTTAAGACAATTAACACTAAGGTTGATCCGTACTGAATCGGCAATGTTTTAGTCGGATTTGACGATTGAGTTGCCAGGATAAAAATATGATATGCAAGATACATAAACTGTTTTGCCGGATTTATCATAGGAATGCAGTAATCACCAATACACAAATCTGTAACAGGAAGATTTGGTAAGAAGAATGCAGCACCCAAAAACAAAATAGGGGCAGTTTCTCCTGCTCCCCTGCTTATAGCCAAAATAGTACCTGTCAAAATTCCGGGTCGTGCCTGCGGCAATACAACATTTTTTATAGTTTGCCATTTAGTAGCTCCTAAACCGTATGAAGCATCACGATGCGATTTAGGAACCGAGTTTAATGATTCCAGTGTAGAAACAATTACAATGGGAAGAACCAGTACTGCCAGTGTTGCTGAAGCCCAAATTAAAGCAGGCTGTCCGAATAACAATCCGGTTTTTAAAACTTCATCCATTCCCCTGCCAATAAAGAGGATAAAAAATCCCAATCCGAATAAACCAAAAACAATTGAAGGAACACCGGCAAGATTATTAATAGAAGTTCTGATTATTCTGGAAAAGATCGAATCCTTTGCGTATTCATTCAGATATATTGCTGAACAGACACCAAGAGGTACAGCAAGTAAAATCATTATAAATGTTACAGCTATTGTACCAAATATTGCGGGAAAAATTCCGCCTTCGGTCATGTTGTTTTTAGGATCATCAAAAATAAATTCAAAAGAAATTGTGCCGATACCCTGAGCTACAATTTTACCGAGTAAAAGGAATAATGCAAGCACAAGCATAAAGAACATGATTCTAACAAACCAGATTGCTGATGTACCGATAAAATCTTTTTTCTTTTTTCTTAACTCTAACATCTAATTACCATTAAAATGTATTTTTCTTTCTCATCTTATTTATTATCAATTCTGCAATAAGATTAAGGATAAATGTTATTGTAAATAAAACTATCCCGATAAAAAATAATGAGTAGTAATGATCTGATCCCTGTGATACCTCACCCATTTCGGCTGCAATAGTAGCGGTCATAGTTCTGATGCTGAGAAAAATATTAGTTGTTATGTTTGCAGCATTTCCTGATGCCATAAGCACGATCATTGTTTCACCAATGGCACGACCAAAACCTAAAATTATACTTGCAGAAACACCGCTAAATGCTGCAGGAAGTATTACTTTACTAATAGTTTGCCATTTAGTTGCACCCAGTCCATAAGATGCCATTCTTAATTCGTTGGGAATTGAATGAAGTGCATCTTCCGTTAAAGAAGCAATTACAGGGATTATTACAAAAGATAATCCTATGGATGCGACAAAGGCGTTTAACCTGTTATCCGGGTGCAGAAGATCATTAAAAAAGGTTGCACCAATTACAAGCATAATAAATCCAAGCACAACAGTGGGAATTCCAGCAAACAACTCAATCATAGGTTTAAGGAATTCTTTCCATTTTGGATTTGCAATTTCAGAAAGATATATACCTGCCGCTACTCCAAATAATGTTGAAATAAGTGTTGCAGGTACCGCGGTTAAAAGTGTGCCAAGAATTAATGGAATTAATGAATATCTGGGTTCTGATGATGTAGGATACCATTCATAAACTCTTTGCGATGTACCATCAGCACCGATTCTATTTGTAGAAATAAAATCAAGCAGCCCGATATGTTCCATCGCTTTAAATCCCTCTTTGAACAAGAAGATGAAAATCAGGATAATAAATATGAGTGCCATAATACCATTTACGGCAAAGAAAAATTTAATCAGTGATTCTTTGGTACGGGTAAATTTTTTAATCTTTTTACCGTACCTGGAATCACCTGATTTTGAATAAAATTCTTTTTCTTGTTCGCTCATTATAAATATTTTAAGATTTTGTCACACTGTTCGCTTTAATAAATTAACGAAATGTGATACTAAATTATATAAAATGTTATCCTTCAACAATTTGCCTGCATGACACACAGGGCTAAAGATGACAAATATAGTTTAAAAATTATAATACAAAGTCACTCTTCCCGTAACAGATGCATCGAAGGATGTTCCATCAGCAAGACTCTCATATGTTTCAACCACAACATTTGGTATGATTGAAATATTTTTATCAACTTTAAAATCCACTCCGGCAATAAAAAAGTTTCTTGAATCTCCTTTGAATAATTCATCCATATTTGGGTCAAGATAATCATATCTGACAAGTGCAGAAAAAGTTTCTGAAAACCAGTATGATCCGAATGCTGAGATGCCGAGTGCATTAACATCTTTAATTTCCGGATCCAGATTACCACCAACTATAACATCATTTTGGTTTAACTGGAAAACACCTTCAACACCAAAACTATACAAGTTTTTTTCAGTATATCCCAGGAATAATGATCCCAGTATTGTGTTATGCGAGTATTTCTCTCCTGAATTATTTGGATATTCAACTTCTGCACGTGATTTAAAATCCCCGGTTAGAGCAATTACAAATTTATTTACCGGCTGAAAATCGATAGATGCATAATATCTTTTGTACTTATCTGTTTCCGGACTATTTGCACTATTA
>DASVGS010000385.1:0-4042 GCA_036379435.1 Ignavibacteriaceae bacterium | reverse complement strand
ATCGCCTTTTTTATTAAATCTTACACTAAATGGATTATTGTACAAAGACTGAAATTCTGCAAACTGATTTGTCTTTGCTGAATCCACATCTTTACCTGCCTCAAAGTCAAATGTTTGCCCATTTGAAGATGCTTCAAGCTTGAGTGAATTGATTTTTATTTCAGCTTCAGTATTGCCGTCCGAATCAACGTCCTTTGCAACAAGATCAATCAAATAAACAATTTTTTGACTAACAGTACTAGTCATCGTTGAGTCCATAGTTATAGTTTGAATATTGTTTGATACTGTTGTTAACCGGTAAACTGCTTTATCACCTTTTTTAAATTTGTATTCCATTAAAAACGGTTTACCGGAGTTATCAACTCCTTCTGTTTTTAAATCTGTTGAATCAAAAGAATACTTTTCTTTTTCATTTAAAGATTTATCAGGAGCATTATTTTTTTCACCGCAGCTAATTAGGATAAAACATGATATGAAAAGAACTACAAGATTTTTTAACATTTTTTCCTCTTAATAAAGTAAATATTTATTTCGCTTTTTATTGAATTTAGAAAGATCACTCTGCCACGAAGCAAAAATTTGATCTGGTTCTATTTTGTTCTCTAATTGTTTTTTAAGTACATCTGTTCCAGCAAGTCTATCAAAAGAATTAATAAATTTTAGTTTATTGCCATACAATCTAACCAGAACATGCAAAAGTTTTACACCGAATTTTACTGACTCAAATTTATTACTATCGATAATATTAACTTTAATACCATTACAAACTGTATTTTCAAATTTCGGGTTAGTTGCCATTGCTTCAATATTTTCAGGTGTAAATGATACCGGCTGAAATTCAGCGCCATCAACTTTTAATAAATTAAGTTTTTCTATTACTTGCTGGGAGTTTATAAATGGAGCTCCAAATTGAATAAATGGAAAGTGAGTTCCTCTTCCCTCAGAAATATTTGTACCTTCTAGTAAACAGGTACCCGGATATATCAGTGCAGTATTCAATGAATTAATATTCGGAGATGGTGAATTCCATTTTGAATTAAACTCGTTTGGAATTTCACGTTTCCAGTTTTTGCAGTTAATAACAGTCAACGAAACATTTTTCCAGCTCGAAATTAATTTTTCTCCAACAAAATATTTTGCCAGTTCTCCAACGGTTAAACCATGCGTTATAGGGATTGGTGCAATTCCAACAAATGATTTAAATTTATTTTCAAGAACAGGTCCATCAACATATTTGCCGCCAATGGGATTTGGACGATCTAACACAATTATAGAAATTCTATTCTCACCCGCTGCCTCCAAAACATAGTATAAAGTAGAAATGTAAGTATAAAATCGTGCACCAACATCCTGAATATCAAATATTAAAAGATCAATATCCTTTAAGGTTTCTTTACCCGGTTTTCTATCTACGCCGTACAAAGAAAAAATTGGAACTTCTTTATAAAGATTTTTATTGTTATCTATCAACTCTCCGGCTTCTGCGGTGCCTTTAAATCCATGTTCGGGAGTAAAGATGGCTTTAACTTTTACATTTTTATTTGGAAGCAGTTTATCAACTAAATGGGTTCCATCTGATAGCAGGGAGGTATGATTGCAGATCACACCAATATTTTTTCCTTCAATAAGATTTTGATTTTCTAAAAAAAGTAGATCCGCGCCGTTAACAACTTGAGACTGAATTGGAATTGAAAAAAGAAAAGCAAAAAGAATAATTAAATATCTGTATAAAAATTTCTTTTCCATTTTATTTCATTTCCTTAATTCGAATTATCTTTTAAACTGTTATTTGATTTTGTCATTCCCGTGGAAACGGGAATCCAGAATTTCTAAAAAATAGATTCCCACTTTCGTGGGAATGACAAATAAGTTCTAAAGAGGTTTTATGAAATTTACAATTACTTATTTAATCAGAGTTAAACCGGGTAGTTTTCAATCAATTCTTTACTGCTAAAGAAGAAAGCAATTTCTCTTGCAGCATTTTCATCTGAATCTGAGCCATGCACGGCGTTAAACTGTACACTTCTTGCATAAAGTTTTCTAACGGTTCCTTCTGCTGCATTTGCCGGATTGGTTGCACCGATAAGTTTTCTGTAATCTTCAACGGCATTTTCCTTTTCTAAAGCAATTGGTACACAAGGACCGGAAGTCATATATTCAACCAGTTCACCATAAAAAGGTTTTTCTTTGTGGATCTCATAAAAAGCTTTAGCCGCATCAACGGAAAGCTTCATCATTTTTAATGCTTTAATTTTAAATCCTGCTTTGTTAATCATTGCAATGATCTCACCTATGTGATTATCATTTACAGCATCAGGCTTAATTATTGCTAAAGTTCTGTTATTCAAGTATAACTCCTATTTCTTTTTACTTTTTTTCTTGTTTGATTTTTTATCGTGTTTCTTAGTTTTCTCAGTTTTCTTTTTGTCAGATTTTTTCTTTGTCTTTTGTTTTTCAACCTTAACCGGCTTAACAATTTTTGTAACTTTTTTGACCGCTGAGGTTTTTCTAACAACCGGTTTTTTAACTTTAAGCTTTTCTATAGCTTTTAGCATTGTAACACCAATCTCAGCGGGACTTTCTACAACGTGAATACCGGCTTTTTTCATTGCTGCCATTTTTTCTGCTGCAGTTCCTTTTCCGCCTGATATTATTGCACCAGCGTGACCCATTCTTCTTCCGGGAGGTGCAGTTCTTCCTGCAATAAATCCAACTACAGGTTTCTTAACATTTTTCTTTATGAAATCTGCGGCTTCTTCTTCGGCACTTCCGCCAATTTCACCGATCATTACAATTCCATCTGTATCAGGATCTTCATTAAACATTTTTATTACATCAATAAATCTTGATCCGATAATTGGATCACCGCCAATGCCAACGCAGGTTGATTGACCAAGTTTTACATCTGATAATTGTTTTACTGCTTCATAAGTTAGGGTTCCACTTCGCGATACAACGCCAATTTTACCTTTTTGATGAATAAAGCCGGGCATAATTCCAACTTTTGCAATTCCTGGTGAGATTACACCAGGACAATTTGGACCAACTAAAACAATATCTTTTCCTTTTATTGAATTGTAAACTTTTAACATATCATTGGTTGGAATACCTTCGGTGATACAAATGATGTATTTGATCCCTGCATTAGCTGCTTCTAAAATTGCATCTGCTGCAAAAGCTGGAGGAACAAATATTACAGACGAATTAGCTTTCTGTACTTTAACAGCTTCTTCAACTGTGTTGAAAACAGGAACTCCCTGAAAATCTGATCCGCCTTTACCGGGTGTAACGCCGGCAACAACTTTAGTTCCATATTCAATCATTTGAGATGTGTGAAATGAACCCTCGCCGCCGGTAATTCCTTGTACAACAAGGCGGGTGTTTTTATCGATTATGATAGCCATAAATAATCCTTTTCTAATTAAAATTTCGTGAACAAAAATAAGGAAAAACTTTGGATAATGTTAAATGTTGAAGGTTAAATGTTCAATTGTGATACAGAATTAAATCTAAATTTCAATGTCATTCCCGCGAAAGCGGGAATCAATGAATTCATGATTATACAATAATTAATTAATTTTTGTTAAATACTTTTATACCCAATCAAATGCATAACCTCTGTTGAGCCCATCTGGAAAGGTTCTTCTTCCACAAATACAAAACCAAGTTTTATATACCATTCTAATGATTTTACATTTTGCTTCATCACTCCAAGCCACACTTTACTGAATTGTTTTTCCTTTGCGATTCTGTAAGCTTCATCCAAAAGTTTTTTACCAAGACCAAATCCCTGATATTCAGGTAAAACGTATAATGATGATACAAAAAATTTTTTATTGATGTGATCTTCAAACAGTTTTAACCAGCCGGCAGGAAGCGAATTTACTTCCGCAATAATTCCTTTTGAAAACGGGTCATTTAAGATTTCAATTAATCTGTCCTCACTGTAATATTTTTCAAAGTGAGATAGAATATCTTCTTTGGGAATAAATGTGTAAGTGTTTTTCCAGGTAATAAGTAAAATATTTTTAACGATAGGGAA
>DASVGS010000384.1:0-2326 GCA_036379435.1 Ignavibacteriaceae bacterium | reverse complement strand
TATCACAAACCTCATATATCGCAACTCCTGATGAACTGGATTATATGGAATCCGGCGAAACCATACCTGAAAAAACTAAAAGGTTTTTAGAATTTTGGAAGAAAAAAGATCCCTCACCAAACAACGATGAAAACGAAATATTTGACGAATACTTTAGAAGAATTTCATTTGCTAATGAAAATTTTTCCAATTACACTGAAGGCTGGAGATCCGACAGAGGAATGGTTTATACTATTCTTGGTGCACCAAATAATGTTGACAGGCATCCTTTTGAATACGATTCTAAACCGTATGAAGTATGGGAGTATTACGATCTGAATAGAAGTTTTGTTTTTCTCGATCAGACAGGTTTTGGCGATTACAGATTAATTACTCCTTTATCAGGGGACTTGTACAGATACCGATATTGATTACAGATATCTTTACATAATAATTGAGTGTATCGGAGTAATCGTATTTTTCTCATTAATTGAGTTGTTAATATTGTTTAAGCGAACCGCTAAAAGTGATTTAATGATTAAACAATCTTTCTTTAAAAAATTCTTATGATCTTAATTATCACTCTTAATCCAATTTTAGAACGAAGATTTTATTATAATAAGGTGAACTATGGTGCTGTAAACCGGAATGCACAAACAAAAATTTCCGCAGGCGGAAAAGGAATTAATGTAAGTCGACAGTTAAAAAAGTTTGGTATAAAATCTTATAATTATATTTTTTCCGGTGGAGTCAACGGTAAAATTTATCGTGATGCATTAAAGACGGAAGGATTGGAATTTTCATCCGTTAATACAAAATCTGAAACGAGACATGCTGCACTAATTATTTCAGAATACGAAAAAAAAATCTCATCTTATTTTTCTGAAGATCCCAATATTTTACAAGCAGAGGTTGAAGAATTTAAATTCAAATTAGATAAAATGATCCAGAATTGTGAGATCGTAATTTTTTCTGGCAGTTCACCTTCAAATGAAACCGATTCAATTATTCCATATGGTATTGAGTTAGCTAATAAGTATGACAAAGTTTCCATCTGTGATACTTATGGAAGACATTTAGAAAATTGTATTAATGCTTCACCAACAATTCTTCATAATAATCTTTTAGAAATTAATTCTTCATTAAATATCAGTTTAAATGATGAAAAATCTAAAACAGATTTTTTATTATATCTTTACCACAAAAATATTAAACGTGTATTTTTAACTGATGGCAGTAATAATTTTTATGCATCCAACTTTGATTACATTTTTAATATCAAGCCATTAAAGATTAAAGAAATCGATCCCACAGGGAGCGGAGATTGTTTTGTTGCGGGAATTACCAAAGGTTGGATAAATTCTGATCTGTTTGAGGAATCTTTAAAATTTTCAACAGCGGTTGCGGGTTTAAATGCAGAATCATTTGAAGTTGCCGGCATCACTTTAGAAGATGCAAATAAAATAAAGAACTGTGTTGAAGTTGCTCCGGTTGGAAAAAAAACTAAGACTATCGATGATTCACCACGTGAAATTTAGTTTACTAATAGTACTTATAGCATCCTCCGTTATATCTGCACAAAAGCTTAATTCATTAATCATTAATGGCAACAAAGATTTTGAAGATTCAGACTACTTAAAATGGTCAGAACTTCGCATTGATCAACCATTATTTAATGGTATAGTTGATTCTGTTAAAACAAGGATAGCAAGAAATATTTTATTGCAAGGTTATTACTTTTTTGATTTTAAAAAAACAGATATTGTAATTTTTGGAGACTCTGCATTTTTTAATATTTTAATTGATGTTGATGAAGGCAATCCTACGATAATTAAAAATATATTTTTTGAAAATGCAGATTCCGTAATTAATGAAGATATCATTAAGCAATTCGATTATTTAAAAGGACAAACATTTAATAAAAGTGAAATTGAATCAAACATCGAGCAATTATTAATTGGTTTTGAAAATTCTGGTTATCCATTTGCAAAAATTTTAATCAGTTCGGTAAATCTTTACAAAGATTCTTTAAACGATGAAAATTATGCAGATATATCTCTTAAAGTAATAACCGGTAATCTAAATAAAATTGATAAAGTTGATATTCGGGGAAACACATCTACAAAAGATTATGTAATAATACGCGAACTTCGTATTGATCCCGGGGAATCTTATGTGCAAAACAGAATTGAGGAGTTTCCAAACAGGTTAAATCGCCTGCGTTTTTTTGAGCCGGTTCCGGTTCCGCAATTTTACATAAACTCTAAAAATGAAGGTGTACTTGTTGTAGAAGTGAAAGAAAAAAACACAAATAACTTTGATGGAATAATTGGTTACATCCCCCCGG
>DASVGS010000383.1:0-2111 GCA_036379435.1 Ignavibacteriaceae bacterium | reverse complement strand
GAAATTATAAGTAAAATGTTAAGTTGGAATAACATAGTAAAAGATTTCGAATTATTTTTGAAAAAAAAATTAAACGAGAAAATCAATAAGAACTAAATGTCCAAATCTGTAGAAAAAATATTGCTGCTGTTAACAGATTTTTGATGATAAATCTTGCGTGGTTTGTTTACAGTTATATCCGGTTGCAAACAGGCTGGTTTGATTTAATTGTTGCCCCGGAATTTTTCATCCCTATGCTTGTAATTTATTTGTACTGGCTTATCATTTTTACTTTTGTCGGCATGTATCGTACCTGGTTTGCTTCTTCTAGGTTTGATGAAATATCTACTCTTTTTAAAGCAACTTTCTTCGGTGTCTTACTTTTATTCTTTTTGATTTTTGTTGATGACTATATGCACAATGTTGCAACTGCAACCAGAATATTAATATTTATTTATTGGGGATTGTTCTTGTTTTTTGTTGGCTCCGGCAGAATTGTAATAAGGAGTGTACAACGAAATCTTTTAATTAAAGGTATTGGAAGAAGAGCAGGATTAATTATTGGATTTAATAATAAAGGTAAAGAAGTTTTAGAAAACGTTTTAATTGCACCCGCTCTTGGTATTGATATTAAATCTTTTGTAGCTGTAAAAAATGAAAACATCGGTAAGGATTATAAAGGTATTAAGGTCGAAGGTACTACAGACCAATTGAATGAGATTATCCAAAAATACAATGCTAAAGAAATAATTATCGCATTAGAAAAAGAAGATCATGATGTTCTTATTGATGTGATATCTAAAACAGAAGGAAAAAATCTCAGTTTAAAAATCGTACCAGATTTATACGAAATATTAAGCGGTCAGGCTCGTACCAGCCAGATTTATGGAATCCCCCTTATTGATATTATGCCTGAATTAATGCCTGAGTGGGAAAAAAAACTAAAACGCCTGATGGATATTTCAATTTCTTTTTTAATCTTGATTGTAAGTTCACCAATAATAATTTTAACTGCTATTGCAATTAAGATTGATAGCGAAGGACCCGTATTATTTAAACAGGAAAGATTAGGACAGAATGGTAAACCATTTAATGTTTATAAGTTTAGATCAATGATTAAAGATGCTGAGAAATACACAGGTCCGGTTTGGTCACAAAAAGATGATCCTCGTGTTACAAGAATGGGCAGGTTTGTTAGAAAAGTAAGAATAGATGAGATTCCGCAAATGCTTAATGTACTTAAAGGTGAAATGAGTTTAGTTGGACCAAGACCCGAGAGGGAATTTTTTGTTGAGAAACTTTCAAAGGAAATTCCATATTACAAAAGAAGACTAAAAGTTCGTCCGGGTGTAACTGGCTGGGCACAAATAAAACATAAGTATGATGAATCAATTGAGGATGTTAAAATTAAATTACGATATGATTTATTTTATATAGAAAATATGTCAATCAGAATGGATTTTAAAATTTTATTAAGAACTGTTTTTGTCGTATTATTTGGAAAAGGGCACTATGATTAGTGCAAAGCGTTAGGCGCAAATAGCAGAGCGCAAGAATCATAGGGCACAGCGCTAGAGAAAATATTTTTTTATATCGGGTGGTGTTTTTATGAGATCGAAATTTAGATTTCAGGATTTGGATATTTGGAAGTTAGCGATTGAAATTGCTGATGATCTTTTTGAGATTGCAGATCAACTGGAACAAAAGAAATTATTTCGATTTGCTGAACAATTACGTGGTGCAGGAATGAGTATGTCAAATAATATTGCAGAAGGCTCAGGCTCTGAGTGGAAAAAAGAGTTCAAAAATTTTCTTAATATTGCAAGAAGATCAGCATTTGAAAATGCAAATATTTTAATCTTACTGAATGGACGGAAATTAATAGCTGATGATGTTGTTGAAAAACTTCTTGATAAACTGGATAAAGAATGCAGAATGATTACTAACTTTAAAAAAGCAATTTAAAATTATACGCTTAGCGCTATGCGCTTTGCTCTTAGCAATAATATGAACATCCAAAAATCCTTAGTGATAATCCCAACATACAATGAGCTGGAAAATCTGCCCAGACTTATTCCCGCAGTTTTATCACAGGATGAGAGTATTAATATTCTTATCGTTGATGATGGATC
>DASVGS010000382.1:0-9502 GCA_036379435.1 Ignavibacteriaceae bacterium | reverse complement strand
GCTCAGCAATTTCTTCCA
The DNA here is from genome assembly GCA_036379435.1 of Ignavibacteriaceae bacterium. Lineage (GTDB taxonomy): Bacteria > Bacteroidota > Ignavibacteria > Ignavibacteriales > Ignavibacteriaceae > IGN3. Next base: position 9,484 of record DASVGS010000382.1, on the reverse strand, counting down.
TCTTAATAGCACTCATCAACCTGGTTGTAATTCCTTTTTTTTCAACAGCGTTTTGTAAAGCAAGTGAATTTATTACAGTTGCAAGCATTCCCATCTGGTCACCGGTTGCGCGATCGATGCCCTGAGAATTAGCACTAAGCCCACGATAAATATTTCCGCCGCCAATAACGATACCAAGCTGCACACCGATATCGTGAACTTTTTTTATTTCATCCGCAAAAAAATCCAAAACCTGCGATGATATTCCGAATCCCTGCTGACCCATTAACGATTCCCCGCTCAATTTTAACAGGACCCTTTTAAATTTTACATTGCTCATTAACAACCTTTTGGATTTTTTATTTATAAATATAAAAAAAAGGTCTTAATATAATTAAGACCTTTTTCATAAAACTATTTTTTCTCGTCGCCGAGATGAAACCGCTTAAACGAACTTATCTTAGTTGAAGAGCCGTTCTTTTTGTTATAATCTTCTATCAGATTACCAACAGTTTTAGAACTTGTGCTATCTTTTATATAAGATTGTTCAAATAAACAATTTTCAGAATAGAACTTATTTAGTTTACCCACAGCAATTTTTTCTAAAATATTTTCGGGCTTACCTTCTTTACGGGCTAATTCTTTATAGATATCTATTTCTTTTTCAACAGTATCTGTAGGCACTTCTTCTCTATAAACACAAATCGGATTCATAGCAGCAACCTGCATAGCAATATTTTTTCCAATTTCCACCAACTCATCAGAATTTCCGGTAACATTATCAAACTTAACAAGCACACCCAATTTGGATCCCATATGGATGTAATCAACAAGCAAACCGTTATCTGCTTTTTCAGTCAGCACTCTTGATAGCTCTATCTTTTCACCGACTTTACCCATTACGTCAACAACTTTTTCTTTTAGATTTTTATCTGACTCAAGAAGCTGCTGTGCATTTGAAGCTTCGGATTTAAAAGTTGTTTCAACAATTTCGTTAGCCAATTTAATAAAGTCATCACTTTTAGCAACAAAATCAGTTTCACAATTCACTTCAATCATAGCTGCTTTTTTATGATCATCGGATACTTTAGAAACAACTATACCTTCATTAGCAGATTTGTCTGCTCTTTTTGATGCGATTGATGCACCTTTTTTTCTAAGAATTTCAATTGCTTTTTCAAAATCACCGTTAGCCTCTGTAAGTGCTTTTTTGCAATCCATCATACCGGCACCGGTTTTTTGTCTTAACTCATTAACTTGTGAAGCCGTAATAGCCATAGTTAACTCACTTCCTTTCAAAAATTATATTAATCAGAATTTTATTCTTCTGTTATTTCTGTTGATTCAGTTTGTTCTGGAGCTTCATCTTTTTTGGTCTTTGCTTCAGATTTCTTTTTTATCTCTTCTTTCTTAACTATTTCTTTTTCCTTTTTAACTCTTTCTTTTTCAGCAACTTCTTCAGCTTTCTTTTCTTTCAATTTTGCATCGCCTTCAATTATAGCATCAGCCATGTGTTGTGTAATTATCTCTACAGTTTTTACCGCATCATCATTTGCTGGAATAAGATAATCAACCTCATCCGGATCACAGTTTGTATCTACAATAGCAAAAACAGGAATATTTAGTCTGTGTGCTTCTTTTACTGCAATGTCCTCTTTTTTAATATCCACAACAAATAAAGCTCCCGGAAGTTTTCCCATTGATTCAACACCTTCAAGAACTTTTTTTAGCTTATCTTTTTCCCTTGTAAGGAATAATCTTTCCTTCTTAGTTATTTTATCAAAAGTTCCGTCAGTTTCCTGCTTTTCAATATTGCCCAATCTTTTTACACTTTTTCTAATTGTTGCAAAGTTGGTTAACATACCGCCAAGCCATCTTTCACTTACCCAATTTTGTCCGCATCTCTTTGCTTCAGTTTCAATTACATTTTTAGCTTGTTTTTTAGTTCCTACAAAAAGAACCTTTTTACCATCAGCAACAAGTTTAGATAGTTCTTCTGCAGATTCAGTTAAGTGTTTTTGTGTTTTCTTTAAATCGATTATATGAATCCCGTTCTTTTCCATAAAGATGTAGGATTTCATTTTGGGGTTCCAACGGCGGGTTAAATGCCCGAAGTGTGCACCAGCTTCAATTAGCTGAGTTAGATCAACTTTTTTCATATTACTCCTGTTTATCTTCTACTTTCTTCATCTTTACCTTCCATCCCTTTTTTTGTGGGACACAGGGGGTAAATCAGAAAGTATGATTATTAAATATATTCAAGTTCAAGAAAAATTATCCTGAACTTGAACTTGTTCTTAAAATTAAAATTATCTCTTAGAAAACTGAAATCTTTTTCTTGCTTTTGGCTGTCCGTATTTTTTTCGTTCAACCATTCTTGGATCTCTTGTTAATAAGCCTTCTGCTTTTAATTGAGTTCTGTATTCAGGATTGATTTCAATTAATGCTCTGGCAATTCCCAATCTAACTGATTGTGCCTGTCCTGTGGTTCCACCTCCCTGCACGTTAACATGTACATCATATTTGCCTAATGTATCTGTAGCTTTAAAAGGAAGTAGAATATCTTCACGACTTAATAACTGTGGAAAGAAATGTTCAAATTCTTTATCATTAACTGTAATCTTTCCATTTCCGCTTTTAAGTATAACGCGGGCAACTGCAGTTTTTCTTCTTCCAATATAAATTTTTTCAGCCATCATTTCTCCATTAAACTAATTACTTCGGGTTTCTGTGCACTATGCGGATGGTTTGTACCAGCATATACTTTTAATTTTTTTATTAATTGATTACCAAGTTTAGTTTTAGGCAGCATTCCTCTTACTGCGCTTTCTAAAACAAACTCAGGTTTCTTTGCTAACATTTCACGATATGAGGTTGTCGTTTGACCGCCAGGATAACCTGAGTGTCTTTTATATTCTTTTAAAGCTTCTCTTTTACCAGTAACTTTAACTTTTTCAGCATTTATCACAACAACAAAATCACCAGTATCAGTATTAGTTGTAAAAATTGGTTTATTTTTACCTCTAATAATCATAGCAATTTTTGAAGCTAATCTTCCTAAAACCTGTCCTTCAGCATCAACTAAAAACCACTTATGATTTGCGTCCTCAGTTTTTACTGATTTTGTTAATTTTTCCTGTTTCACGTAATTTTCCTCCGAAAACCTTAAATCGTTTCAAATAAAGGATGGAAAAATATAGGTTAATGAGAGAAAAGTCAAGAAAGCTAAGGTTTATTAATGATATATGTTTTAACAGCGAAAATTTATTTCAAAAGAAACGATTAAAACTTAAAAAATACTATCACCAAAACTGAAGGATTTCAAAATAGCCCAAAATCTTGGTTTAAATGAATAAAATTCAGTTTCACCCTTCATCATCAATTTTAGTCTGTAATCCTCTTCTTCATCAGTCCTCAGGTACACTATTAAAGTTAAATATCCCTCCAACTCCTCCGGATCATTATAATAAGCCGTGTAATTTTCAAATTCTGATTTATACTTATATCTCTTTTCCAGAAAAAGATCTTTGTTAACTACTTCAAAATGGATAAATGGCGGTGGATTATAAATGCCATCGCTCGACCAAAATGTAACCCCATCAAGTTTATTTTTTTTATGCTGATCAATAAACGTCCATCCTTTAGGGTATTTTATCTTAACATTTAATGATTTCTCGGAATAGATTTGATCCAAGTTTGTTGTATCAGCCTGCAAATCTGAAAAATCTACTGATTTAATTTCATTGCCTGATTCAGATTTATTTTCGAGTTCTTTCTGTTCTTTAATTAGTTCTTCATCCGCCTTACCAGATTCATCATTAGTCCCGGATGTTACATTAGAAAATTGTTTTGTATCGATAGTAAAGAACTCCGAATTTATTTTTGAAGCTTCTGGTTTAAGATCATACAAATAAAAGAACAACAAAATCAGAAACAGATGCAGCAGTATTGAAATAGAAAAATTTCTAAACCATATCTTGTTCTCATTAATCTTTTCTATTTCCGGATTCTGTTTATTCATTTCAATTTAAACTAAGTTTGATGCCTGAATCAAAATTACTAATTTTGGCTAAACATTATTAATAAATTATAGAGCAAAATGAAGTATCTAATTACCGGCGGAGCAGGATTTTTGGGAATAAATTTAGTAAGATTTTTGCATGCTAAAGGACACCAAATAACCTCTCTTGATATTGTAAAATTTGATTATCCTGATATGAATGATAAAATTAATATCATTACAGGTGATATTCGTGATAAACAAAAAGTTAAAGAAGCAGTAAACGGACAGGATATTATTGTTCACACTGCTGCAGCATTGCCATTGTATAAACCCGAGGATATTTTTTCTACTGATATTGATGGAACCAGAAATCTTATTGAAGCAGCTTTTGAAAATAAGATTCAAAGATTCATCCATATTTCATCAACAGCTGTTTATGGTATTCCCGATCATCACCCTTTATTGGAAAATGATAAACTTGATGGTGTTGGTCCATATGGTAAAGCAAAAATTCTTGCAGAAGAAGAATGTGCAAAGTTTAGAAGCAAAGGAATGTGCGTACCGATTTTGCGTCCTAAATCTTTCATAGGACCGGAAAGACTTGGGGTTTTTGATTTACTTTATGATTGGGCACAGGATGGTAAAGGTTTTCCTATGATCGGTAATGGCAAAAACAGATACCAGCTTTTAGATGTCGAAGATTTGTGTGAAGCAATTTATTTAACTGCAACACTTGATGAAAAAATTGTTAATGACACTTTTAATATTGGGGCAAAACAATTTACAACGATGCGTGAAGATTATCAGGCAGTTTTAGATTATGCCGGATTCGGTAAAAAGATAGTTGGCTTACCGGAAAAACCAATAATTTATACTTTAAAATTCTTAGAAGCCTTAAAACTTTCTCCATTGTACAAATGGGTCTATGAGACAGCTTCAAAAGATTCGTTTGTTTCAATAGAAAAAGCAGAAAAAATTCTAGGCTACAAACCTAAATTTTCCAACAAGGATGCGTTGATAAGAAATTATAAATGGTACATCGAACATAGAGATGAATTTATTAATAAAGATGGAGTTTCTCATCGTGTACCCTGGAAACAAGGAATCCTGAGGTTTGCAAAAATCTTTTTCTAATTAAGTGGAATGTGATTTAAGTTAATTATATCTTTTTAAAGCCGGTAACAAAGAAATTAATAATATTAAGGAGTAAAAAATGTCTGAGAAAAAAGATTATTTAAAAGAAGTTGTAAAACATATAGATATAAAACAGCATAATGTTGTTCCCCTTGTGGATGCAATGGCAGATATGGCTTTTACGGCAAAAGATCTTAACCGCGCGGCAAACATTCTGGATACAATGATAAAAGATAAAGACTGCGCAGTTATTTTAACTCTGGCAGGCAGCCTGTTTAGTGCAGGGTTAAAAAAAGTTGTATACGATATGGTCATGAATAACATGGTTGATGCAATCGTTTCTACCGGCGCTATTATGGTTGATCAGGATTTTTTTGAAGCACTTGGATTTAAACATTACAAGGGCACTAAATGGGTTGATGATAATGAGATGAGAGATTTACACATTGATAGAATTTATGATACTTTTATTGATGAAGATGAATTAAGAATTTGCGATGATACAACTGCGCTTATTTTTGACAGCATGAAACCCGGTGCTTATTCATCAAGAGAATTTTTATGGGAGTTTGGAAAATATCTTGATGAAAACGGCGGACCTAAAGTTGATGATTCGGTTATATATGCAGCATATAAAAAGAACGTACCGATTTTTGTCCCTGCTTTTTCAGATTGCTCTGCAGGTTTTGGATTTGTAATGCATCAACATAAAAATCCGGATAATCATGTTTCCTGCGATTCTGGAAAAGATTTTCTTGAGCTTACAAAAATAAAATTACACAGTAAGGATACCGGCATTTTTATGATCGGCGGAGGTGTGCCTAAAAACTTTACGCAGGATATTGTTGTAGCAGCAGACATTTTACAGGAAGATGCTGAAATGCACAAGTATGCAATCCAAATTACTGTTGCAGATGAACGTGACGGCGCACTTTCAGGATCTACACTAAAAGAAGCAAGTTCATGGGGTAAAGTTTCAACTTCATCAGAACAGATGGTTTATGCTGAAGCAACTGTTGCGATGCCTCTGGTTGTTGGATATGCTTATCATAAAGGAAACTGGAAAAATAGAAAACCACGTGAGTTCCAAAAGATCTATCAAAAAGAAAAAACGATGGCTTAACAAAAAATTAAACGCCTCAATTGAGGCGTTTTTATTTTATGAATTAAATGTTTTTATCAAGGGCAATTGAATCAATTATTTATAATATTTGAATAAACAATAACAACAAATTTGATATGAGAATTATTATTGCCGGAATGGGAGATGTTGGATATCAGTTAGCAAAACAGCTTTCAAATGAATCACATGATATTATTGCAATCGATATGGATCAGCAGCGTCTTTCTTATTCCGACCAGATGGCTGACATACTTACAATTAAAGGTTCATCCACTTCCATAAAAATTCTTAATGAAGCCGGAGTTTCAAAAGCTGATCTTCTTGTTGCTGTTACTTCATCCGAAGAAGTAAATATTGCTACATCTATAATGGCTAAAAAACTTGGTGCCAAAAAAACAATAGCAAGAATCTCTAATGCAGAATATCTCGATCCGACAAATAAAATTAATTTTTCTGAGATAGGTGTGGATTATATGATATATCCGGAAGAATTAGCTGCGATTGAAACTGTAAGTTTAATTAATAGAACTGCTGCTACCGATGTGCTGGAATTTGAAAACGGCAAACTTGCAGTTATCGGATTAAGACTTGATAAAAATGCGCCTATCGTAAATAAAAAACTTATTGAAGTTGCAAGAGAATATCCCAACTCAGATTTTAGGGTCGTGGCAATCCATAGAAATTTTAGAACCATAATCCCAAAAGGGAATGACAAGTTTCTGGCTAATGACCAGGTATTTGTTATTACAAAACGTGAGGGACACGATCAGATATTAAAGCTGGCAGGCAAAGAGAATATTAAGTTTGATAATATTATGGTTCTTGGGGGCGGTAAAATCGGAAGAAAGGTTGCAAGTTTATTAAGTGATAAAATGCAGGTAAAATTAATTGAATCGGATGAAGAAAAAAGTTTTGAACTTGCAGATCAGCTGCCGGATACACTTGTAATTAAAGGTGATGGAAGAGATATAGATTTACTTGCGCAGGAAGGTATTATTGATGTTGATGCCTTTATTGCCGTAACCGATGATGCCGAAACAAATATTATTTCGTGTTTGCTCGCAAAACATCTTGGAGTTAAAAAAGTAATAGCTCTTGTTGATAAAGTTGATTACATACCATTAACACAAACTATCGGACTTGATTCTCTTATCAATAAAAAATTAATTGCTGCTAATAGTATTTCCCGCTTTATCCATAAAACAGATGTGATTGTAATTGCAACGCTTGAAGGTATTGATGCAGATGTACTTGAATTTAATGTTCAGCCAAATTCTTCAATCACTAAAGATCAAATTTCTGAAATTGATTTTCCCAAAGGTGCAATAGTGGGCGGATTTATACGAGGTGATGAAGTATCAATTGCAACGGGTGAATCCAAAATTAATGCAGGTGATAAAGTTGTGGTGTTCTCTCTTCCCGATGCTGTTGATGAACTTGAGAAATTTTTTGAAAAGTAATTGTATCCGTGAATTATAAATTAATACTAAACATACTCGGTTTTTTACTTATCATCACCGGTGTTTTTATGATGCTGGGGATTGGTTTTTCAATTTATTACGGTGATGATGACATTGCTTCTTTATTAATATCCGGCTTTGGAACATCTTTAATCGGTGCACTTATCTGGTTTATTACAAGAAAAACAGATAGACTTGAACTTGGTAAGCGCGAAGGTTATTTGATTGTAAGTCTCGGCTGGGTTGCTATGTCTTTATTTGGTGCGCTGCCATTTGTTGTACATGGATCAATTCCATCATACACTGATGCATTTTTTGAAACGATGTCCGGTTTTACAACAACAGGCGCATCAATACTACCAAATATAGAAGCACTGCCGCACGGTCTTTTATTCTGGCGTTCATTTACGCAATGGATTGGCGGTATGGGTATTATTGTTTTGTCACTTGCAATATTACCATTACTGGGTATTGGCGGTATGCAGCTATATGCGGCAGAAGTACCCGGTGTAACAAAAGACAAACTTCATCCCCGTGTAAAAGAAACTGCTAAAAGGTTATGGGTTATTTATTTGTTGTTTACGATTGCAGAGACTGTTCTGTTAATGTTTGCAGGAATGAATTTTTTTGATGCCATCAATCATTCATTTACTACAATGGCAACGGGTGGATTTTCTACAAAGAATAATAGCACTGCTTTCTTTACATCACCGGCAATACAGTACATATTAATAATCTTTATGTTTTTTGCAGGTACTAACTTTACATTACACTACCTGGCTATTCACAAAAAATTTTCTTTCTTTAAATCCAACGATGAATTTAAAGTTTACTTTTACTTTATAGTGTTTACGGCTTTATTTGTAACAATTACACATCTGCCTTTTATTGATTTTAAATTAGAAGAATCATTCAGACAATCATTATTTCACGTTGTTTCTTTGGTTACAACTACAGGTTATGTTTCCAGCGATTACGAAAACTGGGCAGTGTTTTCCCGAATGATATTTTTTGTTCTGCTTTTTATCGGAGGTTCTGCAGGATCAACAGGCGGCGGAATTAAGATTGTAAGACATTATCTCTTGTTTAAGAATGGATTGCTTGAATTAAAACGATTAATACATCCAAGAGCAGTTATACCGGTTAGATTAAATGGTAAAGCAGTCTCACCGGAAATTATATCTAACGTACAGGCATTTTTTATAATATATATTTTAATATTTGTTTTGGGTTCAATACTTCTTTCTTTAATGGGTGTTGATTTTGTTTCCTCAATTGGGGCAACAGCCACCTGCATAGGAAATATTGGTCCCGGGTTTGGAACAGTTGGACCGGTAGCAAATTTTAGTCACTTGCCTGATCTTGCTAAATGGGTGCTAAGCTTTTTAATGCTGCTTGGCAGATTAGAACTTTTTACTGTGCTAATAATTTTTACTCCCTATTTCTGGAAGAAATAATAGTATCGATTACTATTTAATTTAATCTATTCTTTTATAATCTCATCTTTTAGTATGAACTTTAGTTGTGCAATAACAAAATTCATTTTGTCAATCTTAGTACAGCTTCTTTCCGGTAGGCAGATTGTGGTAGCGTGAAGAGCATAATATAAGTCACACTTCGACAAGCTCAGTGTGACACATTAATTTCTAAAGAATCTCCTGAATACCAGGAGTTCTTTCCGCTTGGCTTAACTGAGTACAGCAATGCAACATTACAAAATGTGGAAACACTTATGAACCGGATGGTAACTGCATCAACAAAGTATACCGCGGAACTTACTGCCGC
>DASVGS010000381.1:0-2344 GCA_036379435.1 Ignavibacteriaceae bacterium | reverse complement strand
ACTAACAGCAATTGTGAGTAAAGATTTACACAATATTTTTAAATTAGTTTTTATAGTTGGGTTTAATTTTCCAGCAGTTAAATAAAAAACCCTGATACCTAAGCATCAGGGTCTTGTCTTAGCTTCAGGCCTGGGGTAAAGCCTTTACTAAGTACAACTACAAATTATTGATTTAATTGTTCTACTTCAATAAAATCATTTTTTTTGTTTCCGAATACGCGCCTGCCTTAAATTGATAGAAGTAAACTCCGCTTGGAATTTGCGATGCTGTAAAAACAATTTGATAAGTACCTGCAGGTTTGTATTCATCAACCAATGTTAAAATCTCATTACCAAGAATATCATAAATTTTTAAACTCTGCCTGCTGTCAGTTGATGAATGCCAAACGATTTTTGTTTCCGGATTAAATGGATTTGGGAAATTCTGAAATAATTTAAATTCCTTTACAGCAAAAGTTTCATCAGAATTAATATCCATAGAATTATTTGGAAAGAAATATATTAATATATTATCAATTGTTGCACGCCATTGGCCCCAGCTGTGTCCCTCGTGTCGTTCCTCCCAAACAATTGCATAGTTGTGCGCAATTAAAGAATCCTTAAATGACCTCATTGTACCTGTTAGTGATTCTTCATAACTGCCCCAGATTGATGACCATTTTATATCTTTAATAATTCCATTTGCCAGATCAATCATAACCCGTTGATAAATCTCATAATTATTTGGCTGGAAAGCACCGGAATGCAATCCGCAGTTTCCAAAAACTTCCGGATGGTTGTAACTGATTAATGCAGAGATATTTCCACCATAGGAATCTCCAAGTACTAATCGCTGCAAAGGATTTTGCTTTGTTTTAAAATTACCATCAATATATGGTACAAGTTCATTTACAAAAAAATTTGTGTACTGTAATCTTAGATTACCTGCATATTCTACATTTCTATTATTAGGCTGTACAAAAACAGCTATAACTTTTTGGATTTTGTTACTATCTATAAGATTATCCAGCACATTTACTGCACTTGCTAAACTTATATACTCAAATCCGTCCTGAAAATAAACAGTAGGATAAAGTTCTGAAGAAAGTGAATCATAACCAGGAGGTAAATAAATTTGTAATTGATAATTTGTACCAACGCTGCTGCTAAAAATAGTTTTATTTAAAACTGTTCCATGTAAAATTGCCGGTTGATAATTTATTTCCCATGGTTGTACATACTCCGGCATTGCAAGCTCAGAGTTTGGTCCAAATCCACCGGAAACTCTTCTGGGATTTTCGGGATCTAAAATCCAGTTAGTACCGTTAAGAACAAATTTATAATCAAGTCTGGCATCCATTTCAAAGATTCTGGAATAATACCAAAAATTTGTTTGATTCAACTTTGTCAAAAAAACATTTGTATTCCAAAAAGTAAAATCCCCGGCAACAGCTATGGATGATGCTGTGCCCTTATAAATAAAATTTGCTGAGTCTCCTGTAATGAATGGGATTCCTTGTGATCTTGCATAAACCATAAAGCTATCCACTGCTGCAGCTTTACTTGCAGGATCAGATAGAGAATTTACATGATTTATAAATTTTTGAAATTCATTTTGTGAAAATATTATTCCAGTATTTAATAAGATCAGCATCAACACTAACAATTTTTTCATCGCTTAAACCAGTTTAGTAATAAATAATTTATAAGTTATTTAAATTTAATTGATTTTCATGATTATTGAATATTTATCTCTCACTGATCCATAATTATAAATATAAGTTTAATTTGATTTTTCTGTTTTTTACGAGAGAGTTATTTGCTAAATGTAAAACAACTCTTTTTATATCCATTATATTTTTTTACATTATGTCGAGTTAATACTCAAACATGTTCTCTTAAATTTCTAGATCTTCGTTTTAGGAAAAACATTTAATAAACCTAATAATAATTGAAAGGAACTGCCATGGATATAATGAACACTATAAAATCGGCTCTTGGAGGAGGAACAGAAGATAAGGGTGGAGATCTTTTATCAACTGTTATGAATTTGGTTGGTGGTCAGAGTGGTGGATTGAATGGTCTGATTAATCAATTCACTTCAAAAGGTTTGGGAGATGTTATTGGTTCGTGGGTTGGAACAGGAAAAAATATGCCTATCTCGGGTGATCAACTGAAAGGTGCTTTGGGTGAAGATACTATTAAAAATATTGCTTCAAAACTTGGAATGGATACAAATGCAGTAACTTCACAATTATCAAATTTATTGCCTGATGTGGTCGATAAATTAACACCTGAAGGAAAAGTTCCTGAAGGTGATATTTTAAGCAAAGGTATGGATATGCTTGGCGGCTTGTTTGGGAAA
>DASVGS010000380.1:0-2058 GCA_036379435.1 Ignavibacteriaceae bacterium | reverse complement strand
GAAAATTCTTTTGATTTTGCAATGCACTTACTTTATGAAGCACACATTGCTACAGTACCGGGCAGCGCTTTTGGAAGTGAAGGATATCTGAGAATGTCGTATGCTACTTCAATGGATCACTTGCATGAAGCCATTTTTAGATTGAGGAAAGCTTTAAATAAAATTCAATAAATTATTTGGTAACGTATAACAAAAGTGATTTATAAACTTTTTCCAGTGGAAATTCCTTGCCTGTCCAAAGATTAAATGATTTTGCCGCTTGTTGAACCAGCATATTTAATCCGTTAACAGATAAGGCTCCTTTAGATTCTGCTAATTGTAAAAATTTTGTTTTAACCGGGTTGTAAACAAGATCAAATACAACCTGATCTTTAACAAAAATATCCGGAGTATTTAGAATGCTATCATCGTGCGTAGGATACATTCCTACGGAAGTACTGTTAACAATTAAAGAACAATTATTTAAAATGCCTATCAGATCAGGCTGCATTAATTCTTTAACAACAATTCCATCAAACTTCATTTTAGATTTGAAATGCTGTTTTAATGTTTCAGCATATTGTTCTGTTCTGTTAATTAAAAATATTTTTGATGGTTTAAAATTTCTTATCAATGTATAAATTACAGCCCGTGCAGAACCACCCGCACCAAGAACGCAAACTTCATTACCGTTTATTGTTGATTTATATGGTGATAGAGTTTCGATAACACCATGCACATCCGTATTGTATCCGATCAGTTTACCCATCTCATTTACAACAGTGTTAACAGAACCTGTAACCAATGCTTCATCCGAAAGTTGATTGATAAAATCCACAACTTTTACTTTATGAGGTACAGTTACATTAAATCCCTTTAATCCAAGCGCAACTATTCCCTTAACAGCATTTTTTAAATTTGTAGAATGTACCTCAAAAGGAAGATAAATTAATCTGGTACCGGTTAACTCAGCAGCAACATTATGAATAAATGGAGAAAAACTTTGCTTGATAGGATAACCGATCAAACCTATAACTTCCGTATTAGAATAAAAAGAATTTTGCATAAACTAAATCTAATGATTATTTCAATATTTTAAACTTCGCCAATAAGCCGTTTAAAAAGTTTAGAAGACTTGATATCCGGATATTCCTTTTCAAATTCTGTTCTGATGGTTGGATCAAAAGCAAAAGCCGATTTAAGGCACTCTATAGCTTCCTGAGTTCTGCTTAATACAAAATTAGCCTTGGCTTTTCCGTAAAAAGATGTTGCATCTTTTGGATTAATTCTGATACATTCATCAAACGCTTTTAGTGCATCCACCCATTCTCCTAATTCAAAAAAAGTTTCAGCAAGATTAAACCATACCTCATAATTGTCCGGTTCAATTCGTGCTGCTTCTCTATAACTTACAATGCTGTCATTAACCTGACCGAGTGAATATTCCAGATCTGCTTTAGCATACCAGGCTTCGGCACTATCCTGAGAGAGCGAAATTGCTTTGTTAAAATCTCTTAAAGCCAGTTGATACTTACCAATTGAATCATAGCAAAATCCCCTGGAAAGATAAGCATCGTAATACTCATCATTTATTTTTATGGATTCTGTGTAGTATTTAATTGCTGCAGGTAAATCATCAAGTTCTTCATAAATATTTGCGATATTGTAAACAGAAGCTTCATCTTCCTTATCCAGCTCATAAGATTTTTTAAAACAAACTATCGCATCGTGCAATCTTCCAAGATCTGCAAGAGCGTTACCTTTATTAAACCATGCACTTGAAAAATTTTCACGAATTGAAATTGCAAGTTCGTAACTGTTTATGCCTAATTCTAGTTTGTTCATCTTAACTAAAACTATTCCCCTGTTATACCAACCATTGGGATTATAGGGATCGAGTTCTAAAAACTTATCGTATGATTCTAAGGCTTTTTCAAATTGTCCTGAATTCTCGTAACAAAAACCAAGTTCATAATATATATCGGAATATTCGGCATCACGTTTTGCAACTTGTTCAAAATATTCAATAGCTTTTTTAAGTTCTGCACGCCTTTGATAAAGTAATCCTATACTAAACAT
>DASVGS010000379.1:0-10009 GCA_036379435.1 Ignavibacteriaceae bacterium | reverse complement strand
GCCTTGGCAGTAAGAAAAACTACCGGCACATTATCAAAGTCTTTATTATCTCTAATACGTTTACAAGTTTCAAAACCATCAAGTTTGGGCATCATAATATCAAGAATAATAAGATCTGGTTTTTCACTAAGTTTTTGAATTGCCTCTTCCCCATCACGCCCTACGATAACTTCAAAATTTTGCTGCTCAAGATTGTATTTCAAAAACTCTACAATATCCGGTTCATCATCTACTAAAAGGATTTTTTTCATCTAACTAAATTTTAATTTCCTGTTTCTTCTCTGCTGATTCATATATCGCTTCAATAATTTTCATTCTCTGGACAGCTTCTTCTCCTGGTGAAAAAATAGGGTTTAATCCATTTATTGCACCGATAAAACTTTTTAATTCATTAAGATAAGATTTTTTAAATAAAACTGTAGGACTATCAACCTGAGTTGGTGTTAAATTAATGTAATCATTTTCAACTTTTTTGTATAATCTTAACGGATTTATAGAAAAACTGCCTTTTGTGCCGTATACATCCAAAAAGAAATGATCTTTTTCAACAGGAAGAGACCAGCTTACTTCCAAATTTATTACGGCTGAGTTTTTACATTTTACACAAGCGATAGATGTATCTTCAACACTTTTAGTGTAATGATGGAAACTCTGTGATGTTACTGAAGAAATTTCCGGATATTCCAATAACCATAGTGCTAAGTCTAAAATATGAATACCAAGATCGATAATAACACCGCCACCGGATTGTTCTTTTTTTGTAAACCATTTTTCACTGCTGCTTTGTTTTCTTATCCAGCCGCATTTAATATAAAACGGATCGCCAATTTCATTTGAATTAATAAAACTTCTCAACAACATCGTATCGGGTCTGTATCTTAAATTCATACCGACCATTAATTTTCTTTTATTTTTTTTAGCAGCTTCAACAATTTTTTTTGCTTCAAGATAAGTTCGGGCTAGTGGTTTTTCAACCAGTACATCTTTCCCGGCGTTCAGGCAATCAATTGCAATTTCTGTGTGTGTACTTGTTGGTGTTGCAATAATTACTGCATCAACATCGCTTTTATCAAGCAAATCTTTATAATTAGTAAAACGCTGCTTTACATTAAATTTATCTGCAATTGTTGAAAGTCTGTTTTTATTAATATCTGCAACTGCAGTTAAATCTGCTCCAGGTATTTTTACTACATTTGGCAAATGAACTAACTGGGCAACGCCGCCTAAACCAATAACGCCAAGTTTTACTTTATCCATTAGATAGAAACCTTATGTTTTATTTTATCCAGATTTACAAACACTTTAACTTTTTCTACAATGCCTTCAGGATCAACACCAAGTATATGATGAAGTTCATCCTGAGTTCCATGATCAATAAATTTATCAGGTAAAGATATAAACTGCAGATCATTTTTATAGTTTTGAGAAATAAAATATTCTGCAACTGCACTGCCAAATCCACCGGGTAAATTATTTTCTTCCAGAGTAACAACCTTATTAAATTTCTTTGCAACGTTATCCAGCATTCCGGCATCAAGTGGTTTAGCAAAACGCATATTCACAACCTGAGAACTTATCCCGAATGCTTTAAGTTTTTCTGCAGCTTTTAATGCATAATCAACCATTGAACCGAGAGCTAATAGAGCGACATCATCACCATCGATTAAGGTTTCAGCTTTACCAATTTCCAGTTTTGTAAATCCTTCTTTCAATTCTACACCAAGCGCAGAGCCTCTTGGATATCTTAGAGCTATAGGTCCATCTTTATACTCAACTGCTGTATAAAGCATATCACGCAGTTCTGCCTCATCTTTGGGTGCCATTACTACCATACCAGGAATCATACGAAGGTAACTTAAATCAAAAACACCGTGATGTGTTGGTCCATCCGCTCCAACTAATCCCGCTCTATCCATCACAAAAACCACATGCAGTTTTTGCAAAGCAATGTCATGAATTATCTGATCAAATCCCCTTTGAAGGAATGTTGAATAAATTGCAACAACCGGAATTATTCCTTGTGTAGCCATTCCCGCTGCAAACGTAACTCCGTGTTCTTCTGCAATTCCAACATCAAAATAATTTTTAGGACAATGTTTTTGAAGATGATCCAAACCAGTTCCATCGGGCATAGCACCTGTAATACCTATTACTTTTGGATTCATCTTTACGACTTCTACTAAAGCCTCGCCAAAAATTTTAGTATAAGAAGCCGCTCCGCCTGATTTTTTTAATGCTTCGCCAGTTACTTTATCAAATGGAGTGGATGCGTGTAATCTTTGAATATGATTTTCAGCAGGTTTATAACCTTTACCTTTTTCTGTTAAAGCATGAATAAGTATCGGACCTTTAAGTTGTTTTGTCTGCTCAAATATTTTTACTAATTGATGTAGATTGTGTCCATTAACAGGTCCAAAATACCTGAAACCTAATGCTTCAAACAACATTCCCGGAGTTACAACTGCTTTGATACCTGATTCAAGTCGGGCAGCTATTTTTCTCAATCTATCACCGAAATTATCGAGTTTACCGGTAAGATCCCAAATCTGTCCTTTAAACTTATTGTATTCTGGATGTGAGATCATCTCTGTAAAATAATTTGAAATTTGCCATACATTAGGTGCGATCGACATATTATTATCGTTTAAAACAACAATTATATCTGATTTAAGAACACCGGAATTATTCATAGCTTCGTAAGCCATTCCACCGGTCATTGCACCATCACCAATAACGGCAATAACTTTTCTGTTTGGTTCCTTATTAAGATCACGTGCAACAGCCATACCTAAAGCAGCAGAAATAGATGTAGTTGCGTGGCCCGCACCAAAAGAATCATATTCACTTTCACTTCTTTTAAGAAAACCGCTTATTCCATTTAATCTTCTTATTTTTTTTAACGCTTCTTTTCTACCAGTTAAAATTTTATGCGGATAAGCCTGATGACCAGTATCCCAGACTACGAGATCATAAGGAGTGTTAAAAACTTTGTGTATTGCTACTGTAAGTTCAACTGTTCCCAATCCTCCGCCAAAGTGTCCGCCAATCTCAGAAATTGTATCAACTAAATATTCTCTGATATCCTTGCAAAGACCTTTCAATTGAGTAATATCCATCTGTTTTATATCCGACGGATAATTTACTTTTGAAAGTACAGGATATTTTTCTGATTCAGACATTAATCGTCTCCATTTTAAATCAAGGGTTAATCTTCTTCTAAATTATTAATTTCAGATAGATCTTTTTTAAGTATGTTTACTTTTAATTCTGCTTTTTGAAGGATTGATAAACATTGTTTTGATAATTTAACTCCCTCTTCAAAAAGTTGTATTGAGTCTTCCAAACCGATTTCACTATTTTCCAATGCATTTGTTATTTCTTCAAGCCTCGTAAGTTTATCTTCAAAATTATCTGATAATTTTTTTTTGCTCATTTTAATTCTATCTCTCCATCAAAAAACTTTAATGTAGCCGGTGTATTTATATTAAAATTTATTTTCCGGGATACAAATTTTAGATCCTGTTTAATTAATACAAATCCTTTTTGTAAAGATTTATCAATATCATGCATTTCAATTGATTTTGATAGAAATGCAGTTTTGTTTGCAGCAAGTAAAATCCTCTTATCAATTTGCTGTACAATTTTGTATGTGTTCAAATCAACCATTTGTGAGTACTTACGAATCTTTTCCAAAGGATATCTGAACGCATAGGATGACATCTGATTTTCCAATTCAGATCTATAATTTTCTAAAGTTCTATCAATAATATCACAACTTAATGAATATGAATCTTTAATAAAACTCTTTATTTCATCGATATCAGGTGTTGCGATCTCCATTGCTACAGATGGAGTTGGCGCCCGAAAATCAGCAACATAATCAGCAATTGTAAAATCAATCTCGTGTCCTACTCCACTTATGATTGGTATTCTTGAATTAAATATTGCTCTTGCAACAATCTCTTCATTAAATGCCCAAAGATCTTCTATAGAACCCCCGCCTCTTGCTATTATAATAACATCAATATCATTTAATAAATTCAATTTGCGGATATTCTCAGCAATGTTTTCTGCAGCGCCCGCACCTTGAACTTTAGTAGGCACAACTAATAACTCTACTAAAGGAAAACGTCTCTCTGCAACTGATATCATATCTTTAACCGCTGCACCATCAGAAGCTGTTATCAATCCAATTTTTTTAGGAAATGCAGGAAATTGTTTTTTATACTTTTCATCAAACAAGCCTTCCAAGGAAAGTTTTTGTTTCAGTCTTTCAAATGCCGCTTGAAGTTCACCAATACCAGCAGGTTTCATTGATCGAATATCAATCTGATAATTCCCCCGTGGTGGATAAACTGTTATCCGCCCGGTTACAATTACTTTCATTCCATCTTCAGGAGTAAAAAATACATAGTTATTTACTCCTTTCCACATAGTACAGTTAATTACTGCTCCCTCATCCTTAAGATTAAAGTACCAGTGTCCGGAAACATGCGCTTTGAAGTTAGAAATTTCTCCTTCGATACTAATTTTTTCAAATGTCGATTCAAGAATAACTTTGATAGACTTGGTAATTTCACTTACAGAAAATATTTGATTCTGAATTTCACTCATTGATTCTATTTTACTCTTTGCTCGATTTTATTTTGCTGTTTGTCCATTTCATTGTAATCAAGCTCTGATCCAAGTACGCTGTGTGGAATAAGATAAACAACAAACATCAATATTGAAGCAAAGATAACCCATCTTTTAGGATTTGCGGATTTTTTGATTGCAGCCAATGCTATTATCCAGCCGATAACTGCGATTAATGTTTTGTTATCTGTAAGATCTATCCCAAACGGAATGCCAGTCCAGAATTCGCCAAAAGCATATTTCTGCATAATCGGACCAAAGATCATGCCTCCAAGCATTAATAATCCGAAAGTCCAGTAAACAAGATTTTTATAATTTGGTTCTTTGTTAAAAAATTCCAGTCCGGTTCTTGTAGAAAAAAGCATTGCCATAAAAATTAATATTACGTGCGGAATGATAATAAAGATTGGAACATCTCCCTTAAACCTTATTACCACTGGATGGTTTTTATTTAGAAATACTTTTTCAGAATCTTTTTCTAAAGTAATCTTATAAATTAATTTTCCTGCAGGTGGTTGATGAGGCAACAATCCGGTTAGAAATCCTTTCTCATATTTCATCTCAACAGAATGCCATTGATCGTTAGTTTTGTATCTCTTCCACTCAAGCACTCCGTTGATATTTTCATCATCAGTTTTAATTTTTATTTGATGATCATCATCTCCACCATGACTTCTATCCAAAGAATAAGTTATAGTTTTGCCATCAAGATTTGTTTTACCGGTGATGGGATAAGTAGGCCCTGTCATTCGTTGATATGCGGCAGTTAAAACCGTTAATACAAAAGCGATTATCCACAATAGAATTGATCTTTTCATCCTTACTCTAAAAAATTTTTGAAAATTTTTGTGGGGAAATTTACAAATAAATTCAGCTAAAATTTAACGCTAATACCAAGGGTTGGAAGTATGGGAAACATATTATTTTGTTCTCTTCCAAGTTTTAGATCTTCAGTTACGTAGTAATCATAATTTACTACATTTTTTCTGTTATAAACATTTACAACATCCAGATAAAATACCCAATCAAGATTCCAGAAATTTGTTATAAAGTTAAATCTCACATCAAGTCTGTGATATGCAGGTTTTTGTGAATTAAACTTATTATCTCCAAAATCGACATCATAAACAACCTGTCCCTCAGAATTTGGATCGTTAAAATTTTTTCGTGATGCAATAACAGGAGTTTCGGCAATGCCGTCTCCATTTTGATCAGCGAGAATAATTCTTGGTTTAATTCCTGAAGGCTCACTGAATGGAAAACCGGAACCATATTGCCAGCGTAATCCTACATTGAACCAGTTGTTAAAATCATAATTCATAACAATGTTAACCGTATGTCTTTGATCAAATCGAAATGGCAATTTATTTCCATCTTCAAATCTATTTGCATAGGCTAAAGAATATGAGACCCATCCAC
Organism: Ignavibacteriaceae bacterium; assembly: GCA_036379435.1. GTDB lineage: Bacteria > Bacteroidota > Ignavibacteria > Ignavibacteriales > Ignavibacteriaceae > IGN3. The sequence goes on along the minus strand of DASVGS010000379.1, from coordinate 3,955 downwards.
TTAATTTGCTGTTATTCATCACATTTCTTTTTGATAAGAAAAACTCAAATCCATATGCTTCTCCAAAGGAATTGTTAATTGGAATTTGAGTTAAAGAATCACCGCGTACAATTACTGGATTAGTCCAACTGCCGGGTTTATGCGGATCGGCACCAGGAATAAGTTCAGTCACAAATGCGCTGCCGTCAACTTTCTTTTGTACGATTAAGTCTGAAAAATCTTTGTAGTAAGATTCAAAACGTAAACTCCATTCATTACTTAGCCATCGCTCTAATCCAATAACATAATGGATTGCTTTTTCTGCATTAAGTGGTTTAGTGTAAACGTCTGCTAAATCAAAAAGTACATTTTGATCGCGTAGTTTTTCATATCCGGGTGATTGATAATAAATTCCCCAAACTCCACGCAAAGTTGTAATTTCATCTAGAGCATAAGAAAATGAAATTCTTGGTGAGAAATAGGCTTTATCAAGCAAATCATAAAAATCAAATCTAAGTCCGGGATTGATGAAAAGATTTTTTGTTACTTTAAAATTATTTTGAGCATAAATTCTATAGCGATTATATTTTTTAACATCTTTCAAATCACTTAGTGAAGCCCTAAACTGAGGATTTGCTGCAAAAATTGCTTCAAGCGCCGGATCAAGATCAAATTTAAAGTTCATTGTTGTTTCCATAAAATCAACTCCGGCACCCGCTTCAAAAATATTATCGTTCCATAGGTAAGTAAACTTATCATCAATAGTAATCTTACGATAATCGAAGTCTCCATTAAACTTAAAAGCTAATAGATATGGTTTTAATGTATCAGGAATTGTTTCTTCAAAATCTTTCCGGTTTAAAGAAGGATCGAGTATTTGTGAATCAAAATCAGTTGTACCATTATTTTTATACCATGAAACGATTACTTTATTAAGATAATTTTTTGATGGTGCATAATGCCACGCTGCTGAAAGAATATCATTTCTTGTAATATTATAAACTCCAACACTATCAGGTGTGTTGCGCTCTTTGCCACTAACCACATCAACGCCGTCACGGGATATAATTCCGTTTAACAAAATTTTATGTCCATCAAATGGACCGAAAACAAGCTTGGTTTGAAAATCATAAAAATTTGGGAAAGAAGTATTATCGTCAACCAATCCCGCACTTTTAACAAATGGTTCGATGATAAGATCATAATAAGTTCTGCGGGAATTTATCAACCAGCTGCCTTTGATGTTAAAAGGATTTTTCCCTTCAAGAACAATATTTGCATCAACAATTGATGTGTTAATATTACCTTTTAGATTTTTTGTGTTATCACCTTCACGGTTTGTAACATCTAAAACTGCAGAAAGTCTATCGCCATACTTTACCGGAAAACCGCCTGAGATTAAATTAACATCAGAAACCGCATCCGGATTAAACATACTTACAACCCCGTAAAGCCTGTATGGGTTAAATATTTCTACATCATCCATTATAATAAGATTTTGATCGGGACCGCTGCCTCTTACAACCAACTGAGATGAGAAATCATTTGGGGCAAGTATTCCCGGTAATGATTGTAAAGTCCGCAAAACATCTTCAACCGCACCTGGTAAGATTTTAGCATTTTTTGGGTTTAAATCAATTAAGCTTGTACGTGTATCATTTTGCTGCTGAACTTTCATTCCAGTTACTTCAACAGACTGAATCTCAATTACCGCTTCGGTTAAGGTAATATTTAATTCTGTTGTCTTGTTTGGATATATTATTACATCCACAATCTTTGATTCATATCCAACATTACTAAATCTAACTTCGTAATTGCCTGCAGGAATTCCGGATATCTTATAAATACCGGATTCATTAGCTGCAGTTCCAAGGTTTGTATTAATGATAAAAATATTTACCGCAGGCAAAGGACCATTTTTATCACTAACCTTGCCGGAAAGACTTCCTGATTGTGCAGATATTGTGATATTTATTGAGATAATAAATATGATTATTAAAAATTTCATAGAATAGTTTAATATTTTTTATCTAAACAAAAGATAAGGTAAAATCATTCCACTTTGCTTAAATAATTAAACTATAGATAAAGAGAGAGCAAGCGAGTATAAAGTCCTAAATTTATCTCGTGGAAGTTTGAATTCGAATCCCCCGGTTTGATATTATAACGATACCTGGTATAAACTGTAAAAGTATCAAACAGATTAAACCAACCGATTGAAATTTCCGGACCGATTCCATTTTGACCATTAAAGTTTGTATACGCTGTGATACCGGGTGATATATATTCTATAAAATTAATTGGAAAAATTCGTTTATAACCAAAACGTAAAAAATTTTTTCTATCAGATTCAAAAATGTGAGTGTACTCCAAAGAGAGGTAACTTGAAGGATAGTTGCCGCTTCTGGATCTGAAAGATATAATTGGAATTTCTTTGGTTATACTATAATAGTGATTGTTATTTGCGTTAACATATCCGGGCATAGGAAGGAGAAACACTGAACCACCAAAAAGGCACAACGTCCACAAAGAAGAACCTTCTGTAATAATGGGTTCAAATGGCAGATCAAATTCAAATTCTTCAGAAATAGTTTTGTTCCCGAGCGAGTCGGTAGTTTCAATTACAAAGCTAACATTTTTGTCCAAAAATTTTAAAGGCGTAATATCAATCTTTGCGGAATGAGCTTCACTTAAGCCGGTTGAAACAACGTACTCATATTTCCCATCAATAATAACACTGCTTAAACAAACTTTACTTGTATAAAAACTAAGTATAAATACATAAGGAGGTTCTGGATTTACGTAAGCATCGATTAAAAATATTTCCATATCTGTTGAATCCGGCTCCGTATATTCCTGTGCTTTTGCTGCTATAGCTGTACTAATCAGTATAATGATGATTAAGAAATATTTTTTCATTGTTAAAAATTATTGTTAAAGTTGTTTTAAAGTTAGTAAAATGATTGCATTAAAACTTTAAAATCTAAACTTATTTAGATATAGATTTGAATAAGTTTCCTTTTGTTTTAATATTTGATAAGACAAATCAGAGATTTTCAAATGAAGAAGTTTTTAAAAATAAGTATCCCAATATTACTGGTTATACTTGCTTTAGTTTTTTGGTGGAGATACTATTTCGTTTTTGGCGAGGGCGTAAAAGCCGGTAATTTAAATTTTGTGGTAAAGAAAGGATATATCTTTAAAACCTGGGAAGGCAGGATTATCCAGGAAGGATTTAAAACACCAACACCGAATGCAATGCAAAGTAATGAATTTGAATTTAGTATTGAAAATGAAAATCTTGCAAGAATTCTGGAAAGGTACAGTGGTAAGTTTGTTGAACTGCGTTATAAAGAATATTTAAATGCAATTCCCTGGCGCGGGAACAGCAATTATATAGTTACAGAAATTTTGCAGGTCGGTGAAGGTGCTTATCATGAAACATTGCCATATTAAATAAATTATCTCAAATAAAATTTTATAGGAAAGTATTATGATAAAAGAAGCAATGATTGAAAATTTTAACAGGGATCTTAATAAACTAAAAGAAGAAATAAGTTTGTATAAAGATGAGAGTTCTTTGTGGATTATTAAAGATGGAATTAGTAATTCTGCGGGTAATTTATGCTTACATTTAATAGGAAATTTAAACCATTTTATCGGGTCTGTACTTGGGAATACAAACTATATCAGAAACAGGGAAAATGAATTTTCAGCCAAAAATATTTTACGATCAGAATTGTACAAAGAAATTGATAAAACTATTGCTGTTGTAAGTAAATCTCTTAAGAATTTATCCGATGAAGATTTTGAGAAGGAATTTCCTATATTAATACGCAATGAAAAAGTTAAAACTGATTTTATGCTTTTACATTTAATCGCACATTTTAGTTATCATCTTGGTCAGATTAATTACCATCGCAGACTAACTAATAACCAGATATGATTTCTGTTTTATATTTTATTTCAATGCCTG
>DASVGS010000378.1:0-14297 GCA_036379435.1 Ignavibacteriaceae bacterium | reverse complement strand
AATGCATCGCTATCAACATCTGATGCAACAAGACGACCATCATCATTTAATCTTTTCAGGATTTCGCTGGAATGTCCTGCAAATCCCAATGTAGCATCAAAGTAAATTCCAGAACGATCAGTAATTAGCAGATCCAAACTTTCATTAAGCATCACTGGGATATGATGCTCAATCATTTGGAAGCCATTACTTTAGCTGCAATCTCTTCATATGTTTGCGGAGATTGGAGCAGGTACTCTTCATAAATTTTTGGATTCCACACTTCTATTTTTTTAAGAGCACCAAGTATCAAAACTTCTTTTTCAATTTTTGCATATTCAATCAAAGCAGATGGGACTAAAATTCTTGACTGTCCATCCATAACATCTTCAGATGCAAACTGAACAAACATTCTTATAAACCTTGCGTCATCAGGTTGAAAAGAATTCAGGTTGAGTAAAGCTTGTTCAATCTTCTGCCATTCATCCAGGGGATATAAATCAATACAGTTTGATAGACCTCTAGTCAGAACAAAAGTATCATTTGCTTCAGCAGAAATATGCTTTCTAAGTTTAGCCGGAATTGCAATCCGGCCTTTAGAATCTATTGAATATGTAAATTGACCTCTAAACATTTGCTCCTAATTTGGGATAATTCCACATTTTTCCCCACTACACCCCAAAATAATGGAAAATTTAAGCTAAAGTCAAGAAAAATTAAAAAAATATTTCCACTCTGAAGTACTGACCAGAAAGCAGAGTGTGATAATATTTTATGTTGATTTAGGAATTGAATTTTGAAAATACAAAAGGCGGGTTTCTATTGTACTCGATTTATTATGGATCATACAAATAACAACTCGTTTAGTTATTTAACCGGACTCTTTTGAATATAACATAGTAATCACCGTACTTAAGAGGTTTAGTAAATTCCCCTTCTGCCAGATTAGAAAGTGCAGTTCTAATATTATCCGAGTAATGTCTTATGTTTACATTTCCTAAATTGCCATTGCTATCTCTTGAAGAACTAATTGAGTATTTCTTAACAAGAAAAGTAAAATCAGCACCACTTAGAAGCGCATTATATACAGAGTCAGCCAACTCATAATTTTGTAATTCTATTTCAACTAATGGAATAACTTTCGGTTCAACAAATACTACTCTAATTTTTCTGCGGATTAAAAGTTTGATCGGATGACCATCATAAACTGCAGGCGAATATTTCCATTTTAGAAGTGATAACACTGCAAGTGAATCCCAGATTTCATCACCTGTTCCGTTTAATATTTTTGCTCTCTCAACATCGCCATCTGCATTAATTTGCATCTCACAATAGAATTCAAACCAATTGCCTTCTATTGATTGTCTTAATGGCGGTAATTCAGATTGCTTTAATAAAGTTGGCTGGATAATACTTGTTTCTTCGGGTTGAAAGACACTACAGCCCGAGGTAATAAAAAAAAGACAAAATAAAATAATCTTTTTCATTTTATACCTCACTATATTGATTTATCAACCCCACTTTGAAATTTTTATTTTAGGGAATTAATAATAAATATTTAATAGATGCGTTATATTATTAATTCCCTTACTGTAATTAGCAATTATTTATCACCATTGTCAACACTATTTTAATTTGTTGACAACAAAAGAATGAAATGTATTTTGGCCAACTGCGGAATCGTTAATTATTTTTAAGTTTGCCAGTATATAAATACAGGTATTTTTTTAAGATGGGATAAAAATTATTTATCTGCTTCACCATCGACAGCCTGCCACAAACAAACTCAGCTTGTTTGTATCACAGAATTTATTATAAATTTTCAAAGCTTCGATCAAATACTCGGCTTTAGCTGATATAGCTTTATTTGATTTTTGAAATCAAGATATTCTTTCTATGATTTGTTTCACATAAATAATTAATTGATAGCTTCTTTAAATTACTTTTCGTATTAAGAGTATTAGATTCAAATATTATTTATTACCAAATACGAAAAGAATTATGTTATGCAAAAAAGCTAAATCAACAACTTTAATTAAAGAAGACAAAAATGACTTACATTGATATAGCAAAGCAATACCTGGATGCCTGGAATAAACACGACGCTGATGCGATCATCAAGTGCTTCACCTCAGATGGTACCTATAGTGATCCTTCTACCGGTGTAATTACAGGCGATGCAATCGGTGCTAACGCACAAGATTTATGGAGTGCATTTTCGGATTTGACATTTGAAATTGTGAGTCTTGTAGAAGGCGCACCGGGCAAAGTTATAGCGGAGTGGATTATGAAAGGTACCAACACTGGATCATTTCATGGGCTGCCGGCAACTGAACATGCCATTTCACTTGAAGGAGTGGATGTAATGGAGATTGGAACTGATGGTATTAAGACTGTGAAAGGTTACTTTGATACAAAGACTTTATCGGAGCAGTTAGGTTTACAGGTATTGGTACAGCCACATAAGCTGGGACCATTTTCGTTTGGATTTTCGGCTGCAGTTCAATCCGGCAGAAAGACAAAGCCAGGTGCATTTGGGATTACGACGATTTGGAACTCCGACTCTCAGACAGAAGAGATTCGCGATTTGACGAGGGCGACTGCAACAGAGATGCTGGACATGGAAGGGTTTATTGGATTAACCACGATCAGAATTGGTGGTCGCGGAATCACGATTTCAGCGTGGGAAAAGCCAGAGCAAACGATGCAATTAAAAAAAGATGGTACGCATTCAGAAGCAATTCGAAAATTCTGGGCCGAGCTGAGTGATTCAGCCTTTACGAGTGTTTGGGTGCCGCATCACATAAATCCAATGTGGGTGCGCTGCACAGTGTGCAAAAAAATGAATTCATATGAAAAAAATTCGGGTGTGTGCACTTGCGGCCAGCTATTACCGGAAGCTCCATCATACTTTTAATTAAATTTCATAAAGATATAATACTATGGCAAAAAGTAAATTAATTGAAATGAACAATGTTGGAATCGTTGTTGAATCTTTAGATAACACAATTGCTTTTTTCACAGAAATAGGATTGACACTTGAAGGACGAATGATAGTTGAAGGTGAATGGGCTGGACGTGTTACAGGTCTTGATAATCAGTCTGTTGAGATTGCAATGATGGTTACTCCTGACGGGCACAGCAGAATTGAACTTTCACAATTTATCAGCCCTAAAACTATAGCAGACCACAGGACGGCTCCCGTAAATTCTCTTGGCTATCTGCGAATCATGTTCAGGGTTGACAATCTTGACGAATTGTTGTCCAGACTCCTGAAGCAAGGTGCTAAAATCGTAGGAGAGGTTGTTCAATATGAAGACATTTATAGACTCTGCTACATTCGCGGAATAGAAGGGCTTCTTATCGGGTTAGCCGAGCAACTTGGGAATAAAACAACTAAAGATGTTTTAGAAAAATCCTGGCAATAGAATTTTAACTAAAAATTATATGAACGTAAAAGAGCAAATTAAAAAGTATATTGCTGATCAAACAGAACCAAAACGCAGTGATATGCAAGAGCTGCACCGGTTCATCCTGACTATAATGCCCAAATGTAAATTATGGTTTCTTGATGGCAGAGACGCTAGCGGTAAGACTGTATCTAATCCTAATATAGGATATGGAGTTAACATAATTAAATATGCTGATGGAAAAACGAGAGAGTTTTATCAAATTGGATTGAGTTCAAACAAATCAGGAATATCTGTTTATATACTTGGTATCAATGATAAAACATACTTAACTAAAACCTATGGTAAAAAAATAGGCAAAGCAAGTGTTAGCGGGTATTGTATAAAATTCAAATCTCTAAAAGATATAAACATTGATATACTTGAAGCAGCAATCCGATCTGGAATTGAGGCAGCAGCAGTCCGCTAATAGAACATTGCTATATTTCCAATTAATGCTGTTCAGGCTTATCTGTTATTTTACTTTTACTTATTAATAAACCATCAATTTAATTTAGTCACTCTTTTAAAACAGGCGATCCTTGATGATCGCCCAAAGTACTAATTAAATAATTTATTTCCCGGCTAACATTTCCTGCATCTTATCCGGTGGAGTAGGCTGTGGAACTTCATTATGTATCGGTTGAATTGTTTTTAAATATGCATATATGGCTTTTAAATCCTGATCCGTCATCTGACCTATTGTTTGCCAGGGCATTGGCGGAAGTAATGGCCGGCCAACACCCATCCATTTACCTTCTCTAAGAGTTTTAATAAATAGTTCTTCCGACAGTGTACCGATTCCTGTAGCGTTATCCGGAGTTAAATTTGCCGCATAAGAAATACCCCAGGGTCCAACCCAGGCTGAAAAATTACTTTCAGTTGCTACCCAGTTACCGGGAGCAACATATTTAACATCCAAAGCAGGCAGTTTTTCACCAGCCTGATATCCGGATAAATTTTTAGTAGTATCCATTATTGGTCCGTTTGCTGTATAAATTTTTGGAGTATGACAATCACCGCAACCACCAGTTGTTACCAGATATTTACCGTGAGCTACTAATTCCTGCTGCGTCATCTGTTTGTTTTCATTTTCACCCGTACAACTTATCTGTGAAATCATCAGAAAAAACCCTGAAATAAAAATCACAAAAATTCTTAAACTTTTCATTTTGCCTCCTTTAAAAAATAATTTAGAAATGTCCTGTATAAGCTAATCCGAAATAAAGCCAGGTGTTATGAATTTTAGTGCAATCTTTTGGATTATTATAGTATCAGTGGTATTTGATTGATTTGATTGATTTACTTAATTGCTTTGGCTAAAGTTTTAATAAGCATGATGTTATTAGATATCAAAAGATGATCCTTTCGAATCGCCTTAATTCTACACCAGCCGGTGCGATAAGCGAAGGCAGGTTCAGGTTTTTAATCATTATTTTAATTTACTATAAGCCTCAGCAAATCCGGTTGTAATAATTTTAAACTTATACTTAGCTGAATTATAGTCTTTAATTACAAATTCAACTTCACCAAAACTTTGAATAAGAAAGTCACGTAAATTTTTAGATGCTGTCTTATTTACTCTTAATCCACCTTCCTGATTCCACACATAATTTGAATAAAACTTAAAGGTACCACCAAACGGGTTTTTTAAGTTTATCTCAGCACCTTCTTTTAAGGTTAAAGGAGAGTTGGCAGGATCATTTTTATGCAGAAAAATTCCGGAGGCTGTTTTACTAAACAGTACTTCCACAAATAGTTTAGACTCTGAATTAACAGAATCATAAAAGATCCCTTGAGTATGGCACATTACGTATTGCTTGATGGAATCATCAGCAAAATTGTAGACTTCCCAAATTACTTTCTTTTCATCAGCTTTAGGAGCAGAAGGTTTTAATACAGTTGTATCAGAATCTATAAAATTATTGGACTTAGGAGTATTCGTTTTATCCTGATTATTATTGGTAAACCAAAAAATTATAATGATTACAAGAATCACTAAAATAATGGTTAGAGCTATTTTTAAAGTTTTGATTTTACTCTCAGTAAATTGTTTAAAATTGTGCTAACTAATTTCATCAATCAAACTAAGTAATCGTATTCTATTTCAATCTATTATTAAATATATAGCAATATGCTCAATAATTTAACTTCAGTCCAGTTCCTAACAAAACTTTACACTAAACTATAAAAATTGTTGGGGAATTATTGAACTAATTTGGTGCCCAAATGGTGCCCAAGATGGTAAAAACTCTGATTAGTTTATGAATTAAGAGAAACAAAAAAGTCCTAAAACTATAAATTTTAGCGCTTTTCTGAGCCAACTGCCGGAATCGAACCGGCGACCTACTCATTACGAATGAGTTGCTCTACCAGCTGAGCTAAGTTGGCTTGTTAAAATCATGTTTACAAAGAGGAAGGCGAAGATACAACTCTTCGCCTTTTTTGGATAAGCTAAAAAAATAAAACTATCTTATTCTCTTTTTATGTCTGTTCTTACGTAATCTTTTTTTTCTTTTGTGTGTAGACATTTTATGGCGTTTTCTTTTTTTACCACAAGGCATCGGCTTTTTCTCCTTTTAAGAATTTTACTAATGATTTTTCAATAACTGTTCTGCTTTTTTTCCAACTTCACTTGTTGGATTCAGATCGTAAGCTTTTTGCAGCCACTCTTTTGATTTCTCCAGATTTCCCGCTGCTAAATTTACAACACCCAAATTAAGATGTGCTATCTGGTGTTTGGGTTCGTACTTGAGTGCTGTTTCCATTTCTTTAATTGCATTCGGATAATCTCTTAAATTAAAATAGCACACTCCCATATCAACTCTGGCATCTGCATCTTCAGGATTTTTATCCAAATAGGTTTTGTAATTTTGTATCGCTGCATCAAATAAGCCTGAATCATTTTTTAAATGTGCAAGCTCTAATAAACTTTTATAATCTTCAGGATTCTGTTTTACTTTAGCTTCCAGATCATTTATCATCTGCATATTGTTAAGATTAACACCTGAATTGGGATTTGATTGTACCTGGGTTTGATTGTTTAAACTTGTATCAACGGATGTTGAGTCTAACAAACCCGATGTTAAAATTATAACAGCAATTACTATTATTCCCCCAACCAGAATACCATATATTATTTTAGGATTTAAATTTTTCTCGGTACTATCAGCTGATGTTTTTAAATCCTGATTTTTATTCTTTGAATTTTTAGTTTGTGAGATCTTTGTACCGCATTCAGGACAAAATTTATATTCTTTATCAAACTTGTAACCGCACTCATTACAAAATTTTGCCATAAATGATTAACCTTTTCTCTTTTCGTTCATGCCTGCATTTACAATATCTTTAAATTCCTTTGAGAATTTAAATGTTGGCACATAATGTTCATCAACAAAAACTTTTTCACCAGTTTTAGGATTTCGGGCATTCCGGGCATTTTTCTTTTTCACTTTGTAGCTTCCAAACCCACGGATTTCTATACCATGACCAGCTTTAAGCGCTTCTATAACGGTTGAAAAAAATCCCTCAATAATTGCCTCAGTCTCAAGTTTTGTTAATCCTGTACCTGCAGCAACTTTATCTACAATATCAGCCTTAGTCATTTAGTACCTTAAATTTGTAATGTCTATTTATTTTGGCCGGGAAAATTATCAAAGATTTGTGCTAAAATCAACCTAACTGCTTATTTTATAATATATTAGAAAAACTTACAATTAAGTAAATTCTTCAAATATCTCATTTTGGATAAAAATCTCTTATTTATCTATTAAAAATGAATTAAATATATCTTTATTATCAATATTTATTATTTTTGCTGGTACGTGTATTGTGAGATATTTTTATTAACGGAGTAAAAATTGCAGCTGATTGAGATTATACAACTAACACTTTTAATTTTTATTGTGCTAAGTGCAAAATTTTTTCTTATTTCTTATCTTGGATACAGAAGAAACTCTTTTACATCTAAATTATCTGATTTAAATAACAAGACTGATGATAAAAAGAATGAACAAGAGAAAATACAAGATGTTAATGGTGATCAGAATAAAATAATTCCGCAAAAGAATGTTGATAAAAAAACTGCAAGATTCAAAGTATTCACTCCATCTCCGGATGATAATCCAATCAATAAAAAAAAGTATTTAGAACAATCTAAATTACAAAAGACTTAGAACACTGCTGAAGACAGTACATCAAATCTATCAGATCTTATTCAAACTCACAATCAAACTTAATTCACTTTAAATGAATTAAAACTAATCACTATATTATCCGAAGAATTTTAGTTACTTTATTTTAATTATTAAAAATTATTGAAAAATGATTTTCAGGATTTTATAAAATGATTAACCCGGAAACACAGAGTATTTACATAAAGAATATGGTATGCAACCGCTGCATTAAAGTAGTAAGTGAAGAATTCGAAAAACTTGGTTTGATAATTAAGAATATTCAACTTGGTGAAGTTGAAATTCTTAAAGACGAATCAAAGCTGGATATGATAAAGATTGAGAATGTTCTTAAAAGCAATGGATTTGAACTACTGGATAATAAAAGTTCAAAGATTATTGAAAAAGTTAAAATTCTGATAATTGATATGATAAGAAAAGTTGACTCCGGTGAGGATATTGAAATTAATTTTTCAGAATATCTGGCAAAAGAAACAGGATTAAATTATAATTATTTAAGTTCATTATTTTCTTCGCTTGAAGGGATAACCATTGAAAAATATATTATTCATCAAAAGATTGAAAAAGTAAAAGAGCTGATAGTTTATGGTGAATTAACACTTAGCGAAATCGCATTTCGTCTGGGTTACAGTTCAGTTCAGCATTTATCAAATCAGTTTAAAAAAATAACCGGTCTAACCCCCTCCTATTTTAAATCACTCAAATCAAAAAATCGCAAATCCTTGGACGATATTTACTAGTTCTGACAATTATGTAACATTTTGTAAATAATTTATAACACACTCCCGTTTGTTTTGCGTTAGTTTTGTTACAACAAAAATAAGGAGTTCAAAATGGAAAAGTTATTTAAGATAGATGGTATGTCTTGTCAGCACTGTGTAATGGCAGTAAAAAAAGAAATTTCTAAACTGAATGTTGAAAGTTTAGATGTTAAAATTGGCGAGGCTAAAGTCCGGTTTGATGAAACAAATCTCAAACCTGAAGACATCAAAAAATCTATAGTGGCAGCCGGATATACAGTTATTGAATAGTTAAAGGATAAAATGGAAACTATAAAAACTGAAAAAATTTTATTACCCGTTGAAGGTATGACCTGTGCAAGCTGTGTTGCCAGAGTTGAAAAAGCAGTAGCAAAATTTGAAGGCGTAACTTCAGTAAATGTAAATCTGGCTACAGAAAAAGTATCATTCGAATATGATCCGGCTGTTGTGGATTTAAAGAAGCTTGCAGATGCTGTTGATGATATTGGCTACAAACTGGATGTATCTGTATTGCAAAAGGAGAATAAACCGGCAGAAGAAAAAACTGATTATGTTGATTCTCATCTTAAAGAGTTAAAAAGTGATTTAATATTTGCGGCTGCACTATCTCTGCCTATCGCAATAATAAATATGGGAATAATGTGGGATAATTTTTTTCTTTTTGATTTATTGAATGTACAGCAGATAAATAAATTACTTTTAATTCTTACCACTCCGGTAATCTTTAAATCCGGTAAAAGATTTTATAAAGTGTTCTGGAATAATCTTAAGCACTTTACCGCAGATATGAATTCACTTGTTGCAATTGGTACTGGTGCGGCCTATTTGTTTAGTCTTTTGCTTACATTATTTCCTGAATTCTTTCCACATGCTCATCATATGCACGTGTATTTTGATACTGCTGCGGTTATAATAACCCTTATACTTTTAGGCAGATGGCTTGAAAGCAGAGCTAAATCAAAGACAGGTTCAGCAATAAAAAAATTAATTGAGATTCAACCTAAGAATGCTATAGTTAAGGAAAATAATTCTGAAATAGAAAAAGTAATAGCAGACTTAAAGGTTGGTGATATTATAGTAATAAAACCCGGCAGTAAAATTCCGGCTGATGGAATAATTATTTCAGGAACATCTTCTGTTAATGAAGCCATGATTACCGGCGAAAGTTTACCGGTTGATAAATCGATTGGATCAAAAGTTATTGGCGGTACAATTAATACTACAGGATATTTTGAGTTTAAAATCACAACCATTGGAAAAGACTCCGTGCTTGGACAAATAATAAAATTGGTTGAAGAAGCTCAGGGTTCCAAAGCTCCCATACAACATCTTGCAGATAAAGTTGCTGCGGTTTTTGTACCAATAGTAGTGCTGATTGCAATCATAACTTTTTCCGTATGGATAATAATTACTTCCGGAGATGTAAGCGCGGCGTTGCTTAATTTTGTTGCAGTTCTCATCATAGCCTGCCCGTGTGCACTTGGATTAGCTACTCCCACTGCACTAATTGTTGGAATGGGAAAAGCTGCACAAAATGGTATCTTGTTTAAAAACGGTGAAAGTCTTGAAGAGATACATCATGCTGATACAATAATTTTTGATAAAACAGGAACGATTACAGACGGCAAATTAACGGTAAAAGAAATATTTGTAAATCAAATTTCAGAAATTGATTTCTTATCAGCTTTAGCATCGCTCGAAAGCAAATCTGAACATCCTGTTGCAAAAGCTATCATCGATTACACTTTGCAAAAAAATATAAACCAGCTGATAATAGAAAACTTTGAAAACAAACCCGGCAAAGGTATAGTTGGAAGAATTAATGATGAAATATTAATTGCCGGTAATGAAGCATTTATGTATGAAAATAACATCGATCTGGAATTCTTCAAGAAAAGTGCACAAAATAATTCAAATGAAATTTCATCAAATATTTTTTTAGCAATAGATGGAAAACTTAAAGGATATGTTTCTGTTATTGATTCCATAAAAAGCAATTCTTCTTTTGTAATTTCTAAAATAAAAGAAATGAAAATTGAACCGTACCTGCTTTCCGGTGATAATGAGAGTGTAACTAATAATATTGCTTCCAGTGTTGGTATTGAGAAATATCAATCAGGTGTTATGCCGGAAAACAAATCTGAAAAAGTTAAGATGTTACAAAGAGACGGAAGAAAAGTTATAATGGTTGGCGATGGAATTAATGACGCACCCGCATTAATACAAAGTGATGTTGGTATCGCTATTGGTAATGGAACTGATGTTGCAATTGAAAGTGCCGATGTTGTTCTGATAAACGATGATTTAAATGGAGTTCTAAAATCTATTAAACTTTCTAAACGAACAATTTCTTTAATAAAACAAAATTTATTTTGGGCGTTTGTTTACAATGTAATTGGAATTCCTTTGGCTGCGCAGGGATTACTAAATCCGATGTTTGCGGCTCTGGCAATGTCTTTAAGTTCTGTGTCTGTCATCAGTAATTCTCTAAGATTAAAGCGAGTAAAATTATAAAAAAAACCGGACTGAGGTCCGGTTTATATAATCATTATTCGATTGAGTTGTATTACATTCTTGGCAGACGTTCTAAAAATGAACTGTTACTAAGTATTGCGAATGTTTCTGTTTTTCTTAACTCATCAAGATTAAAACAATTCATATAGCTCATTGAACTTTTTAATCCATCCGAAATGCCATCGATTACAGTGTTAACCGTTCCTTTATAAGCTACCATAGTTTCTTCGCCTTCAATAAATTCATTTCGCATCTTTACACCAAACGAAGCTGATCCTCTGTATTTTTTCCAGAGTTGTCCATTGTATTTAATTACTTCTCCCGGAGTTTCTTTTGTACCAGAAAGCATTCTACCTAACATTACAACATCTGCACCTAATGCTATTGCTTTTGCTACATCACCCGGATTTTTAATTCCACCATCGGCTATTATTTTAATTTTTAATTTCTTATTTGATCTTGAAAAGTAAATATTCAGCAGTGATGAAACCTGTCCTATTCCAATTCCGGTTTGAATAGAAGTAGTACAAACACTGCCGCTTCCTATTCCAACGCGTACTGCATCAGCACCCGCATTTTCAAGCTGCTCAAGGCTTTTGCCGTGTGCAATGTTTCCAACAATTACCTTAACATCAAATTTCTTTTTTATTAATTCGGTCTTCTTTAGAACTTCTTTATTGTTAGCATTCGCAGTATCGATACATATCACATATTTTTTTTCTGCAATTTTTTCAATTGTTTTTAATTCCGTATTAAGTGCAATCGAAACAGCCTTTATTCCTTTACCATTTTTTGAGTTCAAAACTGCGTCAAGTGAAGAATCAAACCGGTTAACAATTCCCAGGCTTCCAAGTGAAGTTAATTTTTTTGCCATCTCAATTCCGGTAACAGAATCCATTGGACTTGAAATAACCGGTACATTTAGTTTTAAACCTAAGAATGTACAATTTGTTGATGCTTCAGTTCTGGATTTAATTCTTGAAACCTGAGTCGGGATCAAGCTGATGTCATCATAAGTAAGTGATTGATTAAATTCATTTAGTTCAGTTTTAGTGTATACTTTCATTTATTTCCTGTGTTTAGTCAAATTAAGTTTTCAATTTCATTAATTATTTGATTCATTTTTTTTGTAACAGCTATAATTGGTTCGGGAGAATTCATATTTACACCCGCTTTCTCCAATATATTAATTGGATAATCAGAACTACCAGCTTTTAAAAAATTTAGATATTTCTGCACAGCGGGTTCGCCTTCAGATTTTACTTTTAGTGCTAGTGCTTCAGAAGCCGCAAAGCCGGTAGCATATTGATATACATAAAAATTATAATAAAAATGTGGAACGCGTGCCCAGGTATAAGTTTCCTCATCATCAATAACCATCTCTGGTCCCCAATATTTTTGATAAACTTCTTTATAAAGTTTACACAATATTTCGGGAGTTAAAGCTTCACCGTGCTCCATTTTGTCATGTGCTGTTGATTCAAACTCTGCAAACATTACCTGTCGATATACAGTTGTGGTAATATTGTTTAGATATTTTTCCAATAAAAATAATTTTTCTTCTTTTGAATCAGAAATATTAATTAAATGATCCAGCAAAAGATTTTCATTGAATGTTGATGCAACCTCAGCTAAAAATATTGAATAATTAGCATATGTAAATGGTTGAGTTAATCCTGTATAATAGGAGTGCATGTTATGTCCCATTTCATGAGCAAGAGTAAAAACATCATTTAGTAAATCCGTCCAGTTAAGCAATACATAGGGATGCACACCAAATGTTGTACCTGAAGAGTATGCTCCGCTTCTTTTAGCCTTAGTTTCGTATACATCAATCCATCTATTCTCAAAAGCTTTATTAAGTGAAGAGATATAATCTTCACCCATAATTTTTAAGGAATCTAAAACAATCTTTTTCGATTCTTCATAAGAATATTTTTTTTCTAACTTCTGATCAAACAAAGTTACATAAGCGTCATAAGGATGAAGTTCATCAAGTTTAAGCAGCTTCTTTTTCAGCGATGCCCATCGATATATCGGCTCCATATTTTTGTTTACAGTATTAACAAGAGTATTATAAACAGATGCAGGAATATTATTTTTAAATAGTGCGGCTTCCAGCGCTGAATCATATTTTCTGGCTTTAGCGTAAAAAATATTCGCTTTCAAATTTCCATTGAACAATGAGCTAAAAGAATTAACATTATCCCGATATGGTTTTAAATACGCCTTAAAAGCCCGTCTCCGATAATCCCTGTCTTTTGAATATAGAGCTGAGTAAAACCTGGAATGGGTCATTTCAATCTCATTACCATGCTCATCAGCCACTGTGGGAAATTTTATATCGGCATTAGTAAATAATGAGTAAGTATTGTATGGAACCTGGGTAATTTCGCTTGCCATTGCAAGTAATTCTTCCTGTTCCCGTTGAAGTGTGTGTTTTCTAAATCTTAAAAGATCGTTGAATGAATGTTTATAAATTTTAAGTTCAGGAAGTGAATCGATTAACTCAAATAATTTGGATTCATCAGCTCTTAATATTTCCGGTTTAATAAATGAGCCAGCGGTAAGCACATTGGAATAAATAGTTTTTATTCTGTCATCCATCCCTTGATATTTTGCATTCCGCATATCGCTGTCTTTGGCAAGCATAGAATACAAATAAAGTTTTTCAAGTTTAATTCCAATTTCTTCATCAAACTTAAGACAGGCTAATAAATTTTCTGCAGATTCAGTTATTCTTCCTTCAAACTTTGAGTAACCAGAAATATTTTGCTCAATGTATTTAAAGTCCTTCTCCCACTCTTCATCATCAGAATAAATATCTTTTAAATTCCACTTATATTTTTCCTCAATCTCGTCACGGGTGGGAACTTCAATTGTTTGGATTTCAGGCATGAAAAAATTTGGTTTTAGGCTGTGGTTGAACATTTTATTTCCCCGCAATTAGTTAGAAATTATTTTTTCTGAATTAGTAATTATTAATTTCATTTTAATAGAGTCATTTTCTTTACTTGACTTAAACCACCAACTGTCAACTGATAGAAATAAATTCCAGATGCAATATTTTTATTTCTGGAAGCAGGATTATAATTTATTGTATAACTGCCAGCCGGTTTATACTCATTTTCTAAACTTCCTACTTCCTCACCCATTAAATTGTAAATCTTGAGCGAAACAAAATCTGCACGTGAAATAGAATATTTAATAATTGTTGAAGGATTAAAAGGATTGGGATAATTCTGATAGAGTTCAAAATTATCAACTGTTAACTTTTCATCTCTTACATTTGTAATTGGCATAATTATATTTGTTTCCAATCCGGGGATATTAAAATCCGGGATACCTAAAACAAAAAGATCAACATTAGTTGATGGGATATAACTTTTTACTTTCCAATT
>DASVGS010000377.1:0-4224 GCA_036379435.1 Ignavibacteriaceae bacterium | reverse complement strand
GTGTTTATTTTGCACCTGCTTGGAACTTGGTCTAATCCCTTCGTTTTCAACTACAAGCTATGGCGATCAATCAAGCACTTCGTTTGGTGTTTATTTTGCACCTGCCTGGAACTTTGATCTAAAGAGCAATTTATATCCATTCATCGAAGGAAGAATTGGTTACAATACCTCATCTTATGATGATGGTAACTCAGAAACTGATGATCCTTCATCAAGCGGATTAGCCTGGGGATTTAGAGGCGGTGTTAAAGTTCAGGTTGGTAATAGCGCACTTGTAAATATAGCTTTATCTTATGATCAAATTACAATGGATCCTGAAAACTGGGATGGCGGAAGAAATGGCGCAAATGTTTTTGGTGTTAATGCCGGCTTCACTATTTTTCTTGGAAAATAATTTTCTTTGATTCTTAATTAATCCCGCTTAATCAGCGGGATTTTTTTTTGCCCGCTCTCTACCTATTTTTCCTTAACAATTTTAAGGATTTAATATGAAATTTGATCGTAATGCAGGGATTTTGCTTCATCCAACCTCTTTACCCGGAAAATATGGAATTGGAGATCTTGGTAACGATGCATATAAATTTGTTGATTTTTTAGAAAAAGCAGGACAAAAACTCTGGCAGGTTTTTCCGCTTGGTCCAACAGGTTACGGTGATTCTCCCTATCAGTGTTTCTCAGCTTTTGCCGGAAATCCAAATCTGGTTAGCCCGGATAAATTAGTTGAAGATAATTTACTGCGAGATCACGATGTCCAAAATATTCCTGATCATAATCCAAAATCAATTGATTATGGGGAGGTAATTGAATACAAAAAATCATTACTTAAAAAAGCCTTTAATAATTTTAAACACCATCAAGAAAAGTTTGAAAAAGAATTTAACGCGTTTAATAAAGAAAATAAAATCTGGCTTGATGATTTTGCTTTCTTTATGGCAGCTAAAGATGCTCATGGTGGAATTGTTTGGAAAGATTGGGACGAAGGATTAGTTCTTCGTAAGAAAAGATCTTTAGATGAGTGGAAGAAAAAATTATCAGATGAAATCCTTTATCAAAAATTTGTTCAGTTTGTTTTTTTCAAACAGTGGTTTGCAATAAGAGAATATGCAAATAGAAAGGGAATAAAAATTATTGGCGATATGCCTATTTTTATTGCTTACGATAGCGCTGATCTTTGGGCAAACAAAGAATTGTTTACGGTTGATGAAAAAGGAAATCTTGAAACTGTTGCCGGCGTTCCGCCTGATTATTTTTCCGCAACAGGTCAGCTTTGGGGTAATCCTCTTTATAGATGGAAAGAAATGGAGAAGGATGATTTTCAATGGATGCGCAACAGATTTACACAGTTGTTTAAGATGGTTGATATTGTACGTATTGATCACTTCAGGGGATTTGAAGCTTTTTGGGAAATTCCGGGCAATGCACCAACTGCAGAAACAGGAAGGTGGGTAAAAGCTCCGGGTCATAAATTATTTAAATCAATAAAAAATCATTTGGGCGATGTTCCAATACTTGCTGAAGATCTTGGAGTAATTACTCCTGCAGTAGAAAAACTTAGAGATGATTTTGAATTTCCCGGAATGAAAATTCTTCAGTTTGCATTTGGCACTGATATGGAAACAAAATTTCTTCCTCACAATTTTATTCCCAATTGTGTTGTTTTAACAGGAGCACATGATAACGATACAACGAAAGCTTATTTCGAAAAAGCGAAGGAAGAACAAAACGCCGATATTTATGATCACGTTCAAAAATATTTAAATTATTTTGGTGATGATATTGTTTATGAGTTAATACGACTCGCTTATCGATCGGTGGCAAATATTGTCATTGTTCCTATGCAGGATATTTTAAATCTTGGCGGTGAAGCAAGAATGAATTTTCCCGGGAAACTTGGTGGTAACTGGATGTGGCGTTTTACATGGGATCAAATAACAAATGATCTACATTTAAAATATTTAGGATTGGCGAAGCTTTATGAAAGACCGCCAAAACCCAAAAAAGGTGAAGAAATAAAAACAGAAAATCAATAAATTTTTAAAGAAACTTTAATCAGATTTTAGAATCTAACGGTGTAACAAAAAGGAGATTGAATTGAAAAAAATTGCTTTGTCGTTAATTATGTTAACTGCAATATTAATCGGTTGCAGTAAAAGCGGTGCTAAAGACAATTTAGATTGGCAGGATAATCTGGAGTCTGCTCTTCAAAAAGCAAAGGTAGAAAATAAAGCGGTGCTTGTTAACTTTACCGGGAGTGACTGGTGTATATGGTGTCAGCGGTTAAGCAACGAAGTGTTTTCAAAAGATGAATTTAAAGATTATGCAGATGAAAATTTGATTCTTGTGCGTTTGGATTTTCCTAAGAACATTGAACAAAGCACTGAAACCAAAATGTACAACAATCAGCTTGCACAAAGGTATAATGTACAGGGTTTCCCCACTGTTCTGTTGTTTAATCCGTCTGGTAAATTGGTTTTAACAACGGGATATCAACAAGGTGGTCCTATAACATATATAAATCATTTAAAGAGTTACTTATAATTTTTACTAAAAACCTTCGGGATTTTTAATTCATAATCCCGAAGGTTTTTTAAATTTATTCTGCTTTTTTACCTCTCGTTCTGCATTATAACTTCCATTATCTTTTGCTAAATTTATCTTACAGATTTTTTAGTTCTATCGTTATTAATTTATCGCAAAAAACTTAAATGAATAAAAAAATTGTCGTAATCGGAGCAGGAATTTCGGGTTTAACAACAGCTTATCTGCTTTCTAAAAAGGGATTTGATGTTAAAATTATAGAAAAAAAATCTTCTGTTGGCGGTTCGATCGAAAGTATAACTGAACAGGGTTTTTTATTCGATCGTGGACCAAACAGCGCCCTTGAAACCACTCCTGTAATTGCTCAGTTGGTTCAGGAGCTTAATCTTGAAAATGAATTATTATACGCCAGTAAAGCCGCAAACAAAAGATATATCTTGCGCAACAATCAATTGCATGCACTTCCAATGTCTCCGCAAGGATTAATTAAAACAAAACTTTTTTCGGGTAAAGCCAAGCTTAGATTAATGGTAGAACCTTTTATTAAAAGATCTAAAGATGGATATTATCAAAGTCTGGCTGAGTTTGTTAAGAGAAGATTGGGACAGGAGTTTTTGGATTATGCTATCAATCCTTTTGTTGCCGGAGTTTATGCCGGCAAACCGGAAGAGTTAAGCGTTAAATCTGCTTTCCCTAAACTTTATGCGCTGGAAGAAAATTATGGCGGACTTATTATCGGTACGATAAGAAGTATTAGAGAAAGAAAAAAGAGAGCGGAAAAATCCAAACAGTCTGCCAAGATGCTTTCTTTTAAAAGTGGAATGATTGCCTTACCAAGAGCCATTCAGAATTATTTTGGCGATAATATTTTGCTTTCCAGCGAAGTTGCTTCAATAGAAAAAAATGGCTTAACGTTCACTGTTGTCTTTAAGCAAAACGGCAATTCAAATAAACTTGAGTGTGATACTGTTCTGTCAACTGTTCCTGCTTATGTTGCTTCTGAAATATTTTCAAAATATGATAAAAATTTTAAAACGCACACCAATTCAATTTATTATCCGCCTGTTCTGGTTTACTATCTTGTTTACAATAAAACGGATATTAATCAACCATTGGATGGGTTTGGTTTTTTAATCCCGGAAAAGGAAAAGAAATCTTTTCTTGGTGCACTTTGGAGCTCTGTTATTTTTTCAGATAGGGTTGATGAAAACAAAGCTGCTTTTACTTTATTTGTTGGTGGTTCACGTAATCCAGATTTTGTTAAAGAGAATAGAGCTAATTTATTAAATCATATTAGAAATGAATTTGAAGAGTTGATGAATATAAAAGGTAATCCTGTTTTTTCAGCGGAAAGATTTTGGGAGAAAGCTATTCCACAGTATAATTTGGGATATATTGAACATGAACTTTATTTTGATGAATTTGAAAAACAAAACCCCGGAATATTTATAAGCGGAAATTTTCGCGGCGGAATCTCGGTTGGAGATTGTATAAAAAACGCTGAAATTGTTACAGATAAAATCAATGTAGAATTTAGAATGTAGAATTTAGAATGATTTTAAAAGAATCGACCGAGAAATATTATAATCCAATTCTTGAAAAGAGTTTTAAATTTGCAATTAGAATTATCCGTTTTTATAAATTAAAATTATCCTCTGATTATCATTTAAATTCATTATTTAAACA
>DASVGS010000376.1:0-3076 GCA_036379435.1 Ignavibacteriaceae bacterium | reverse complement strand
CAGCATCAGTTTTGGAGATCGGTTTAATTTATAGATCATTAAAAAATTATAATGCTGCACTAAGTATTTATGATCGTGGAATCAATGAATTAAAAAAATCAGCAAACATTCCTGAATTGCAATACAATAAGGGAATGACTTTATTGGAGATGAACAAATTTCAGGAAGCATATTCGATTTTTGAAGAAGTGGTTATGTATAATCCCGGAAATGTTTTTAGTGATAAATCGAAATTTGAATTAGCATTAATTGATATAGCTGCGGAAAGATTTTCTAATGCTGATGAATATTTAACATCACTCTCTGAAAGCAGGAGTGATGATTTGGGTGCTAAATCTCAATATTATCTTGGACAATCTTTATATGATCAAAAAAAATATAATGAAGCTATTACTGCATTGGTAAGAGTAAGAACAGTATTTTCACGCTATGAGGAATGGTTAATGAAATCATACTTACTACTGGGTGATTGCTATGTGAAGCTTAATGATAAACGGAATGCTGCTGAAATGTACCGGGCAGTTATTGCTAAGTACAGCGGAACTCCTATTGGTAACGAAGCTCTTCAAAAATTGAGGAAGATACAATGATTTCTAAAATATTAATTTTTGTTTTCTCTTTAATTGTAATTATTAATGCACAGGATGATAAGTCTAAAAATCCAAATGTTGAACTTCCTGATTTTGTAATTACAGGCAAAAGCCAGTTAAACATAAAAAAAGTTGATAAGATGAAACCGGACTTTGTATCATCAGTAAGCGAAGATTTTATTAAACCATCATATTCACCTGAAGAACTTGAAATAAGTGAATTCTCTAACCCATTAAAAAGCGATTTGAGTTTTTTGGATGATGTAATTTTTTTTAAAGGTAACATTGCTGCTGGTATTGGATTATATACTATACCAACTGTTAGCGCTAATTATGCATACCCTTTTAAAAATGGAATCCTTGAAGGTATGGCTAACGGAAATTTTATAAGAGCATACGATGATAACAGCGATCGCTACAAAACAAGATTTGGTTTTAATTTTACGTACTGGTCAGATATTGATGGTGAAGTTTTTCCCGGTACACAATTTAATGTTAATGGAAATTATGGCACCAATAGTTTCAAGTTTTTTGCATCTGATAATCCTGAGGAAAGAAGAAGTTTAAACTACGGCAAAATTGAGGTTGATCTAAAAAATGATTTTGGAAAAAATTTTCTTTTCAGATTAAACCTGACAGATAATGTTACAAATATTTCACAGGAAATATTTAAAGAAAATAATTTAAGATTTAAGGGAGAAGCCCTTTTAAAACTTGCCGCTGTAAATGTGGGAGCAGCTGTGGACTATCGCAACCATTCAATTACTAATCTTTTAGGTGATAACACCGGAAAAGATTTTCTTTTACTCAGACCAACTGCTGGATTATTTTTTACTAAATTAATTAAAGGTACAGTTGGCTGGACTTTTTCCCGAGGAGCAGGAGAAACATTTAACGCTGTTTATGCTTCCGTTGCTATCAAATTAGATAAAAATATTACTCTGTTTGGTGAGTACGCACCAACATCTGAATTTATGAGTCCAGGAAATTATGCAGTTATGAATAATTATTTTAGGGTTGATAGTGTTGGAAGTATTTATTTTGAAAAAAGAAATGCATTAACAGCTTCCATTAAATATGAGTTTGATAAATATTTTCAGATAGACGGTGGATTAAAATATTTTACTTCTGATGCTTTCCCTTATTTTGGTCCCTCTTCAGATTCAGGTAAATTTGATTTGCATTATGCAGATATGAAAAACATAAGCCCATATGCAAATTTCTTATTTTATCTTGGACCTTACGGTGAGTTTTACAGTTCAGTAAAATTATCGGATATCAAAGATCTTGATGGAAATCAAATTCCGTATTTACCAACACTAAATTTGGATGCAACTTACAGTTACAAATTTTTAAATGGATTAACTGCAAAAGCAAAATTTGAATATCAATCCAAAAGATTTGCAGATATTAAAAATGAAATTTCTATAGGAGATTATTTTGATTTAGGTCTGGCATTTATATATTCATTTCAACCGAATCTGGATTTAACTTTAGATATAAATAACATTCTTAATAGAAAAAATTATTTTTGGTATGGATACAGAGAAGTTCCATTGAATATTATAATTGGCGTTAATTATCGTTTATAAAATATTAAATTATTTGTATGACTAAAGCAGAACTAATTTTAAAAATTGCAAAAAATGTCGGAGTCCCGGCTGCAGATGCAAAAATATTTTTTGAACTGTTATTAAAGCGAATTTCTACATCAATTTCAATTGGACAATCAATTAACCTAAATGATTTTGGTTATTTTCATCTTATAAAAGGAAATATTAAAAAACGGGCTTATGGATTTAGAGACAACGAAATTTCTGAAGAAATTATTGAACTGATATTGTTTTCTGAAAATAAAGAGTTAAGAAAATCAGAAACAAAAGGATTAGTCTTTAATATTCCTTTGTTTGATGAGGAGGACTTTCACCCGATTGATTCAACCTTCAGTTTAAGCATTGGTAAGCCTTTAATTCCTTTGCGCGGTGTACCATTTGATAATATTTATGTGCCAACTTCCGGGTATGAATATAGAAGATTAATCGAATCAAAAGTTGAGAAGATAATTGCATCATCTGAAATTGCAGAATCTGAAGAGAATTTTCCTACTCTTGTTATTGATGCAAGTTCTTATGACTCGAATCAAGTGAAGTTAAACTGGGATGATAGTGCTGAATTAGAAAAAGATATTTTTAATGTTGAACCAACAGCCGCTGTTGATGAACATCATTCTGTATTTAGTGATTCTGACAAGCAGCGTAATGAATTAAAAAATATTGCCTGGGATTTTGGAGAAGATTTGTCCCGTCAAATTGAAGCCGAATCAATATTAGATATTGCTGATGAGCGTTTGAACATGAATTTAAAATTGAGTGAGGGTAATAAAAATTTAGAAAAAGATCCTGATGACGATACAATAAAATCCGAGATCCATGATTTTATTAAAGAAACAAATCAGGATGCTTCTTCAGAAAAATTAAATGAACTTT
>DASVGS010000375.1:0-3322 GCA_036379435.1 Ignavibacteriaceae bacterium | reverse complement strand
ATAATGGTTATGACTTTAAAATCTATAAACACAATCCCGATGACTTATCAAGCATAGGTGCCAATGCCATTCAAACATTATTTGAAGACAAACAAGGTAATATTTGGGTTGGCACTTTTGATGGAGGGTTAAGTAAATATGATCCGCTGACAGAAAAATTTTACACATATCTAAATAATAATTCTGAGCCAAATTCAATAAGCAGTAATGCGGTTTATGCTATTTGTGAAGATGATGCAAGTAATTTATGGATTGGAACAGCGTACGGTTTAAATAAATTAAACACAAAGACTCAGAAATTTTTTTGCTACTATCGCAACCCTTCTGATAATAATTCGCTTAGTTCGGATATAATATCTTCTCTAATCTTTGATAAGAAATATAATGTACTCTGGATTGGAACTAAAAGCGGCGGAGTGAACAAGTATGATCTTTCATTAAACAGATTTGAGAAATATAGATATGATAAAAGCAATTTAAATTCGTTAACCACTGATTTTGTTTACTCTATTTTTCGTGATACCTCAGATATTTTATGGATTGGAACAATTGATGGCGGATTAAACAAACTTGATATCAAAACAAATAAAATTACGGTTTATGATATCAATAATTCAGGCTCAATTGGTTTTAATGATCAGACAATAATATCAATAGAAAATGATAATGCAGGTAATTTGCTGCTTGGTACTTATGATCATGGACTTATGGTGTATAATAAGAAGTCTAGCAATTTTTACTCATTTATTCATGATCCCAGGGAACCGGAATCTATTGGTGATAATATGGTGAATGATATTTACGTGGATGAAAGTGGTTTGATATGGATTGGGACCTGGAACGATGGATTGAATAAAATTAATCCAAATAGAAAATTTTATCATTACAAACATAATCCTTTAAACCCCAACAGTTTAAGCGGAAATTTTGTTACTGCATTGTGCGAAGATAAAGATGGATTTATCTGGATCGGAACTGATCAGAAAGGATTAAATAAATTTGATGTTAAAAATGGAGTTTTCACGCACTTTATTAACCAACCGGATGATGATCATAGTATAACTTCGAATGAGATAGCGGATATTGAAGAGGATAAAGAAGGTACCATTTGGATTGCAATCGATAACAGTGGCTTTTGTAAATACGAGAAAACTACGGGCAGGTTTCTTCGTTACAAAAATGATCCAAACAATAAAAAAAGTTTACCCTGCGATCAAATTTCAGTTCTGGTTGCAGAAAGAAACGGAAAATTACTGATCGGAACAATTGGTGGTGGTTTGTTGGAATTTGATAAAAAGAAAAATTCATTTACAAGAATAAGATATGATCCGGGTGATAATGAAGATATAACTGCATACGGTATTTATGCTGTACTAGAAGACAGCAAAGAAAGGATATGGATAGGGACATATGGAACTGGTTTATTCTGTTATGATAGAAAAACAGGTTCAACGGAAACGTATTTAAATACTTACAGCGACACAACAAGCATAAGCAATAACACAATTTCAGCAATTGTTGAAAGTGATGACGGCACTATTTGGGTAGGCACTTATGATGGGTTGAATAAGTTTGATAATATAAATAAGAGATTTAAGAGATATAATGAAAATAATGGATTACCAAATAATAATATTTATGGAATTGTAATTGATGAAAGTAAGAACCTTTGGATAAGTACAAATAAAGGATTGGCAAAACTAAATCCATCTACCAATGATATAAATACATATACAAAAGCTGATGGATTACAATCAGATGAGTTTAACCAATGGGCTCATTGTAAAGGTGGTAAAGGAAATATTTACTTTGGAGGAATAAACGGTTTTAATGTTTTTAATCCTTCAAAATTTAAAGACTCAAATATAAAACCCAAGATTGTATTAACGAACTTATTACTCTTTAATAAAACTATACCAGTCGGTTATGATGAACATTTTGAGAGAACCATTTTAACAAAACCACTTGATGATACAAAGATACTTGAACTTACACACTATGATTATTTCTTTTCAATAGAGTTTATTGCGTTAGATTATATTTCACCTAAAAGTATTAAGTATGCTTATAAACTCAAAGGTTTTGATAATGAATGGATATATGTAAATGCAGATAGAAGATTTGCCACGTATACTAATCTTAATCCCGGGGAATATACCTTTGCCGTAAAGAGCACGAACTCTGATGGAATTTGGAGTGACGTTACTAAAGATATTTCTATAATTGTTAATCCACCGTGGTGGAAAACAGGATGGGCTTATTCTGCTTACCTTGCCATTACTCTATTTTTATTGTACTTGTTAAGAACTTACGATTTGAGGAGGCAGCGTCTTAAACATCAACTTGAACTGGAGCACGAGCATGCAGAAAAACTAGAAGAAGTTGATAGGATAAAATCAAGATTTTTTGCAAACATCTCTCATGAATTTCGTACACCTTTAACTTTAATACTCGGACCCGCTGAGCAAATATTAACCATAAAACCAAATGAAATTATCAGGAAAAATATTTTGATGATTAAAAAGAATGCGAACAATATGTTAAATCTTATTAATCAGTTGCTTGATCTTTCTAAAATAGATTCGGGTAGACTTCAATTAAAAGCAGCAAAGCAAAATATAATTCCTTTCTTAAAAGGTGTGGTAATGTCATTTGAATCAATTGCAAATATGAAATCAATTAAACTTAAATTGGATGTAGCTGCTGACGAAATATCGGTTTATTTTGATAGGGAAAAAATGGAAACCGTTCTTAAAAATCTTTTATCAAATGCATTTAAGTTTACTCCGGATGGTAAAGAAGTTACTGTATCGCTTTTAATAATTAATGGCAGCAGTGTTGAAATAAAAGTAAGAGATACCGGAATTGGAATAGATGAGAAACATTTATCTAAAATTTTTGACCGCTTCTATCAGGTTAATGATGAGCATACACGCGAACACGAAGGCAGTGGTATCGGCTTATCTTTAGTCAAAGAACTTGTTGAATTACATTATGGTTCAGTTTCTGTTAACAGCCAATTGGGCGAGTGGACTGAATTTAAAATCACTCTGCCGCTCGGTAATGCGCATCTATCATCGGATGAAATTGTTGATTCTGATGATAAACTATTAATTGAGAGATTACTTATTGATGATTCTGAATTTGTAAAATCTCCGGAGCATAAAACTCAGATTGAAAATCTTCCTACAGATAAAGACATAATTCTTGTTGTTGAGGACAATAGTGATGTAAGAAAATTTATTATAGATTCGCTTGGGGATAAATATCATTTTGAAGAGGCTGAGAATGGTGAAGAAGGAATAAAACAGGCACAGGCAAT